>NZ_JBHWZO010000257.1:0-8869 GCF_042728455.1 Promicromonospora sp. NPDC060204 | reverse complement strand
GCACAGGCCTGTGCCGACCTCGATGCAAACTGCCGAGTTCGTGACGCAAACTGCCGACCGGGAGCGCGCCGTCAGCCGGTCTTCTGGCTGATCAGCGCCGCCACGCCGTCGAGGATGCGGTCCAGGCCGAACGTGTAGTCGAGCCGGCGGTCCTCCGCGGCGGTGTCGGTGGGGTAGTCGTAGGCGCCCGCGTCGACGGCGCGGCGCAGGGCGGGGAACCGCTCGGCGTCGGCGAGCCGGCCGAGCAGCGCGCTGTAGGCGGCCACGGACTCGCCGGACACCGCGTTCCCCAGCCCCGCGCTCAGCCGCGCGCTGTTGTGCAGGTAGGTGGCCACCAGCAGGACGACGCCGGCCTTCTCGCTCTCGGCGAGCCCGGTGTCCTCGAGCGTGGCCAGGGCGCGGTCCGTCCAGGTGAGCTGGTTGGGCGTCACCGGCGGGCCGCTGATGGGCACGTCCACGATCCAGGAGTGCGCCCGCAGCATGGTCCACTGCGCGGCGCACCAGCGCTCCAGTCCGAGGCGCCAGTCGGCCGGCGGCTCGTCGAGCTCCGCCGGCACCGCCGCGACGGCGTCCAGCATGAGCAGGAGGATCTCCTCCTTGCTCCGCACGTGCCGGTAGAGCGACATCGTCGTGAAGCCGAGGCGCTCGGCGATCCGTGCCATCGACACGGCGTCCAGTCCGCGCTCGTCGGCGAGCTCCACCGCCGCCGCGACGATGCGCGCGGGGCTCAGGCCCTGCCGGGTCCTCGACGGGGGCTCGTCGCCTCCCCAGAGCAGGTCGAGCCCGGTCGGGGTCTTGGCGTCCATGCGTGGCGCTCACTTCCGTGTCGGTTGGAAAAGGGGCTGGCTCGATCCTGAGTGTATGCCATACGCTCGTGTGTATGACATACACAACGATGGTGATCGGCGGCGGGATCGCCGGGACGACGTGCGCGATCGCCCTGCACCGGGCAGGCCTGCGGGCGACGGTCTACGAGGCCTACGGCCGGACGGCGGACAGCGCGGGCGTGTACCTGACGCTCGCCGTGAACGCACTCGACGCGTTGCGCGCGGTGGACGTGGACCTCCGCGGGCTCGGGTTCGACACACCGCGGATCACGATGACGAGCGGGTCGGGCCGCAGGCTCGGCGAGCTGCCCTACGGCACCGGCCTGGAGGCGACCGGCCCGGAGGCGACGGGCCGGGAGGCGGGCGGCGGCCTGACGAGCCGCACGGTCAAGCGCGCGGACCTCTACCGCAGGCTCCGCGAGGAGGCGCTGCGCTGCGGCGTGCGGTTCGAGCACGGCAAGCGCCTGGTCGACGCCGCGCCGTCCGGCACCTCGCCGTCCGACGGCGGCGTCGTCGCCTCCTTCGCGGACGGCACCACCGCCGAGGGCGACCTGCTGATCGGCGCCGACGGGCTGCGGTCGCGGACCCGGGAGATCCTCGCCCCGGACGCGCCCGGCGCCCGCTACAACGGGCTGCTGAACACCGGGGGTTACGCCACGGGGATCACGGTCGACAGCGAGCCGGGCATGATGAACGCGATCTTCGGGCGGCGCTGCTTCTTCGCGTACACGCCGCACCCGGACGGCGAGGTGTGGTGGGTGGCGAACCCGCCGAGCCCGGTCGAGCCCACGCCGGCGGAGCTGGCGGCGATCAGCCCGGAGCAGTGGCGCCGTCGGCTGGTCGATCTCTTCCGGGACGACAAGGGACCCGCCGCGGACATCATCGGCGCCACCGAGCAGATCTTCGCCGGCTGGAACACCTACGACGTGCCGTCGGTCCCGGTCTGGCACGACGGCCGCACGATCATCATCGGGGACGCCGCGCACGCCACGGCGCCGTCGATCGGGCAGGGCGCGGCCATGGCGATCGAGGACGCCGTGGTGCTGGCGAAGTGCCTGCGGGACCGGCCGACCGTCGGTTCGGCGTTCACGGCCTACGAGGGGCTGCGCCGCGAGCGTGTCGAGCGCGTCGTCGAGCAGGGCCGGCGCACCGGCGGGTGGAAGGCGGTCCACCCCCTGGCGGCGGTGCCGCGCGACCTGGTCATGCGGTTCGGGATGGCGCACATGGCGCGCACGGGCACCGACCCGAGCCGGTGGATCTACGAGCACCACATCAACTGGGACGAGCGGGTCGCGGCCTGACGGCCCGCGACGGTCTCGCGGCTTGAGTCAGGCGCGGTACGGGCGGAAGAAGTCGCGGAGCTCCTGGGCGTACAGCTCCGGCTCCTCGAACGCCGCGAAGTGGCCGCCCCGTTCCGGTTCGGTGACGCGAACCGTGTGGGCGGTCCGCTCCAGCCACGCCCGCGGCGGGCGCACGATGTCGCCCGGGAACAGCGAGAACCCGGACGGCACCTCGACCCGGCGGGTGAGCTGCCGGGCGGGGATCGCGCCGTTGGCGTGGTACATCCGCATCGACGAGCCGATGGTGCCCGTGAGCCAGTAGATCGTGATGTTCGTCAGGATCTCGTCGCGGGTGTATGCGTCCTCCAGGTCGCCGAAGCTCCAGGCCCTAAGCTTCTCGACGATCCAGGCGGCGAGCCCGGCGGGCGAGTCATTGAGCCCGGCGGCGACGGTCTGCGGCTTGGTGCGGTGCATGGCGCCGTACGCGCCCTCGGTCGCGCTCCACGTGGCGGTCTCGGCGAACCAGGCGCGCTCCTCGGCCTGGAGCGTTGCCGGGTCGCCCGCGAAGACGGGCAGCCCGCCGTCCGTGCGGTGCACGGCGACGACGCGGTCCGGGTGGTCCAGCGCCAGGTACCGGCTCACGTGGCTGCCGATGTCGCCGCCCGCCGCGCCGAACCGCTCGTACCCCAGCACCGTCATGAGCGAGGCCCACAGCCCGGCGACCGCGATCGAGCTCAGCGGCGCGCCCGTCGGCCGGTCCGAGTACCCGAAGCCCGGCATGTCCGGGACGACGACGTCGAACGCGTCGGCGGGGTCGGCACCGTGCGCGCCGGGGTCGGTCAGGAGCGGCACGACCTTCGAGTACCGCCAGAACGAGTCGGGCCAGCCGTGGCTGAGCACCAGCGGCAGCACCGGGCCGGACGGCGCGACGGCGCGCGCGTGCACGAAGTGGATCCCCAGCCCGCCGACCGACGTCCGGAAGCGGGGGAGCCGGGCCAGCGCTGCCTCCTGGGCGCCCCAGTCGAACCCGTCCGCCCAGTACGCGACCAGCTCGCGGAGGTAGTCGAGATCGGTGCCCAGCGTCCAGCCGGCGTCCTCGGGGGCGTCGGGCCAGCGGGTCGCCCGCAGCCGCGCGCGCAGGTCCTCGATCGCCTCCGGTGTGGCCTGCGGGGCGAACGGCTCAGGGGCGGTGGTCTCCGGCACGGCACACACCCTACGTGCGGCCCGCGCGGGCGGCGCGGCGTCGTCGTGAGGTCGGCGCGACCCGGTCGCGCGGGCGCTGCGCCGCCGTCGTGAGGTCGTCACGACGGCGGCACGGCGGGTGCGCCGGTCAGTCGGTGGGCGAGACGCGGATCAGGTTGCCGTCCGGGTCGGCGACCACGAACGTGCGCCCGAAGACCTCGTCGTGCGGCTCCTCGACCACGGTGACGCCCTTCGCGACCCACGCCGCGTAGACGTCGTCGACCGCGGCCGCGGACCGGGACACCATCAGGCCCACCTCGAACGACCGCGGCGTCTGCGCGGAGAGCCCGTCGGTCCTTCCGCTCCACAGCGCGAACAGCACGCCGGGCGCGATCTCGAAGGGTACGTAGCGCGGGGCGCGCATGACCGGCTCGATCTCGAACAGGTCGGCGTAGAACGCAGTGGCGCGCTCGACGTCGGTCACGTAGACGAGGAAGAGGTTGGGTGCGGGCATGGGTTGCTCCTTCCAGGCTGCCGCCGACGTTCGGCGACGGACCCACGCTCGCGCGCTAACCTGACAGAACCTGTCATGTTCAACCAGCAGCGACCGACCGGAGAGCAGAGATGACCTCGGCACAGCGCCTCATCGGCCTGCTCGGCGCGCTCCAGGCGCGGCGGCACACCACGGCGGAGGCGCTCGCCGAGGAGTTCGGCGTGTCCGTCCGCACGATCCTGCGCGACGTGCAGAAGCTCGTCGACGCCGACATCCCCGTGCTCACCGAGCGCGGGAAGTACGGCGGCATCAGCCTGCTCCCCGGCCAGCAGGTCGACCTCAGCCGGCTGACGACGTCGGAGGCCGACGTGCTCCGCGCCGTCGGCGTCGACCTCGAACGCGCCCGGGCGCTCGGCGCGGAGACGGCGGCGCGGGCCGCCGTCGGCAAGTTCGCGACCCGGCCCGGCGCGCCCCCGGCGCGGACCGGGGCGGCGCCGCTCTCCCTGGCCGACGTCGTCACGGTCGAGAACCGGGCCTGGTTCGCGCCGCAGGAGCCGCGCGAGGCGCCCGACGTGGCCGCGCTCGCGCGAGATCTGCGCCAGGCTCGGCGGCTGCGCGTGACCTACCGGCGCAGCGGGGAGCGCGCGGCGTCGGACCTGGTGGTGGACCCGTACGGGCTGCTGCTGCGGGTCGACCGCTGGTACCTCGTCGCCGACGTCGACGCGGCGCCCCGGCTGTTCGCGCTGACCCGGCTGGACCGCTGGGCGCTGCTCGACGAGCCGCGCCGGATCCGCGACGTCGCCCTGGAGGACGTCGCGCGCGGGCTCGGCCAGGCGCTGGAGACCCGCCGTGGAATGACGGTCGAGGCGCTCCTGGACGCCGACGGCGTGGACCTGGCCCGCCGCATCCTGGGCTCGCGGCTGCGCACGGTCGGGCCGCCGGACGCGTCGGGCCGGGTGCCGATCACCGTCGCCTACGCCCAGGTCGAGGCCGCCCGGCAGCTCCTCCAGTTCGCCGACCACATCGAGGTCACGGCCCCGCCGGAGGCCCGGGCGCTGCTCCACCGCCTGGCCACGGAGACCGCCCGCCGCCACACCTGACCGCCACACCTGACCACCACGCCTGACCGCCACGCCTGACCGCCACGACGTCGTTGAGTGCTGGGTATCTGCGCGTTTACGGGCTGCGGAAGCGCAGATAGCCAGCACTCAACGGAGTGTCAGGGGGCTAGGCGGCGGGTTGCCTCCAGGAGGGCGCGGGTGCCCCGGGTGAGCGCGCGGAGGTCGTCGACGTCGAGCAGGTCCAGCAGGTCGGGCGGCAGGTCGTCCTCGAGCGCGACGATGCGCCGGATCGCCTCGCTGCCCTTCTCCGTGGTGGTCACGCGGCGCACCCGGCCGTCGACCGGGTCGGGGGTGCGCACGACCATCCCGGCGGCCGTGAGCCGGTCGAGGATCCCGGAGACCGTCGCGGCGGACACGCCGAGCGCCTCGGCGAGCCGCTGCGGCGTCGAGTCGCGGTCCACCTGCACCAGGGCCAGCGCTCTGAGCTGCTGCACCGTGAGGTCGGTCTCCAGCAGCGGCCGGAGCCGGGAGGCGAAGAACGCCTCGCCCAGCTCGTGGTGCAGTTCGGCGAGCTCGGCGGCGAGCTGCGCGCGGGTCACGTCGGTCACGGGGTGACTTTAGTGGTCCGCGGGCGGCGCGAGAACCGGACTTGCGCGGCGGGAACCCGGGCGTGATCCTTTGCGTTAGGCAAAATACTGCGCCGACGGAGTCGTGGGACCCCGGCGTGAACCCCAGATCTGGAGGCAGTGTGTTTCGTCTTGCCCGAATGTCGCTCGCGAACCGTGCCCTCGTGGCACTCGCGACGATCGCCGTCTTCGTCGTCGGCATCTTCAGCATGGGGCAGCTCCGTCAGGAACTCATACCGTCGCTGAACGTGCCCGTGGTGGCGGTCACCGCGGTCTACCCGGGCACCGCGCCCGAGATCGTCGCGGAGCGCGTCACCGACCCGATCGAGACCGCCGTCGAGGCGATCGACGGCGTCACGGGCGTGACCTCGACAGTCTCCACCGGCGTCTCGATGACCACCGTCGAGCTCGAGTACGGCACCGACATCGACGCGGCCAGCCAGGAGATGACCTCCGCGGTCGGGGGCCTGTCGGACCTGCCGGACGACGTCGAGCCCGACGTCATGGCCGGCTCGTTCGACGACCTGCCCGTGGTGCAGCTCGCGGTGTCCGGCGACGGCACCGAGCGGGAGCTGACCGACACGATCGACTCCGTGCTGGTGCCCGAGCTCTCGGGCATCGCGGAGGTCCGCGACGTCACGGTGACCGGCACCACCGAGCGCCAGGTCGTCATCGAGCCCGACGACGAGAAGCTCGCCGCCGCCGGCCTCACCGCCGCCCAGCTCTCGTCGCTGCTGCAGGACAACGGCACGGTCACGCCGGTCGGCTCGGTCACCGAGGACGGCCGCACCAGCAGCGTCCAGGTGGGCACGACCGTGAGCACCGTCAAGGAGCTCGAGAAGCTGCCGATCGTCCCGGCCGCGGGCTCCGCGGGAGCCGGTGTGGCAGGAGCCGCCGGCGCAGGTGCTGCCGCGGGTGCCCCGGGCGCCACCGGCGAGGCGCCGACCGACGAGCAGCCCGCCGCCGAGGCCGGCCCCGCCGCCGTCGTGCACCTGGGCGACGTCGCCAAGGTGAGCGTCAAGGACGTCGAGCCCACCTCCTTCTCGCGGCTGGACGGCGAGCCGTCCCTCGCGATCGCGCTGACCAAGACGCCCGACGGCAACACGGTCGACGTGTCGCACGCCGTGCAGGACGTGCTGGCCGACGTGCAGGACGAGCTCGACGACGCGGGCGTGAGCACCGCCGTCACGTTCGACCAGGCACCGTTCATCGAGGAGTCGATCGAGGGCCTGACCACGGAGGGCGGCCTCGGTCTGCTCTTCGCGGTGCTCGTGATCCTGGTGTTCCTGGCCTCCCTGCGGGCCACGCTGGTCGCCGCGATCTCGATCCCGCTGTCGCTGGCCGTGACGTTCACGGCGATGAACCTGACCGGCTACACGCTGAACATCCTCACGCTCGCGGCCATGACCATCTCCATCGGGCGCATCGTGGACGACTCGATCGTCGTGATCGAGAACATCAAGCGGCACCTGTCCTACGGCGAGGACCGCGTCGACGCGATCGTCACCGCCGTGCGCGAGGTGGGCGCGGCCATCACGGCCTCCACGGTCTGCACCATCGCGGTGTTCGCCCCGATCGCGCTCGTGGGCGGCATGGCGGGCGAGCTGTTCCAGCCGTTCGCCGTCACCGTGGCGATCGCCATGGGCGCCTCGCTGGTCGTGGCGCTCGTGGTCGTGCCGGTGCTCGCGTACTGGTTCATCAAGGTGCCGGCCTCGGCCGACGGCGGCGTCGCGATGCGGGAGGCGGCCGAGCTCAAGGAGCGGCGCGGCATCTGGCAGCGCGCCTACGTGCCGTCGCTGGCGGCGTCCCTGCGCCACCCGGCGGTCACGCTGACGGTCGCGGTCGCCCTGCTGGGCGGCACGCTCGCGCTGGTGCCGCGCATGGAGACCAACTTCATCGGGGCCGCCGGCCAGGACACGCTGTCGGTGACCCAGGAGTTCGAGCCGGGCACGTCGCTGGAGAAGCAGGACGCGGCGGCCAAGGACGTCGAGGAGGTCCTCGCCGGCGTCGACGGCATCGCGACCGTGCAGACCACGGTCGGGTCGGCCGACGGGATGGCCGCGGCCTTCGGCATGGGCGGCGGCGGGAGCAGCGCGTCGTTCGCGATGACGCTGGACGAGGACGCCGACGGCGAGGCGGTGCAGGACGACGTCCGCGCTGCCCTCGACGACGCCACCCTGGACGGCGAGGTCACGGTCGCGGCCGGCGACTCCGGCTTCTCCAGCACCACGGTGGACCTGGTGGTCACCGCGCCCGACGCCGACGACCTGGCCGCCGCCGCGAGCGACGTCGAGGACGCGGTCACGGACCTCGACGGCGTCGAGAGCGTCACCAACAACCTGGCCGCCGAGCAGTCGACGGTGCAGGTGACGGTGGACCGGGACGCCGCGGCCGAGGCCGGGCTGACCGAGGCGACGGTCTCCGGCCTGGTGGCCGGCGCGATGAACGAGATGAGCATCGGCACCGTGGACCTGGACGGCGCGTCGCTCGACGTCGTCGTCGCGGGCGACGTGCCGGCCACGACGGCCGAGATCGAGAAGATCGACGTGCCGACGGCGGCGGGCGTGGTGCCGCTGAGCGACCTGGTGACGGTCGAGGAGGTGTCGGCCCCGGCGTCGGTCACGCGGGTGGACGGCGAGCGCAGCGCGACCGTCGCGGTGACCCCGGCGGGTCAGGATCTGGGCACGCTGACCACGGCCCTGACCGAGGAGATCGACGGGCTGGACCTGCCGAACGGCGCGGAGGTCAGCGTGGGCGGTGTGGCGGCCGACCAGGCCGACGCGTTCGCGGACCTGGGTCTCGCGCTGCTCGCGGCGATCCTCATCGTGTACCTGGTGATGGTGGCGACGTTCCGGAGCATCGGGCAGCCGCTGATCCTGCTGGTCTCGGTGCCGTTCGCGGCGACCGGCGCCCTGCTGGCGCTCCTGCTGACGGGCACGCCGCTCGACGTCGCGGCCCTGATCGGCGTGCTGATGCTGGTGGGCATCGTGGTCTCCAACGCGATCGTGCTGATCGACCTGATCAACCAGTACCGGGCCGACGGGCGGCCGCTCGACGAGGCGGTCCGGGAGGGTGCGCGCCAGCGCCTGCGGCCGATCGTGATGACGGCGGCCGCGACGATCCTCGCGCTGACCCCGATGGCGTTCGGCCTGACGGGCGGCGGGGCGTTCATCTCGCAGCCGCTGGCGCTCGTGGTGATCGGCGGGCTCGTGTCCTCCACGCTGCTGACGCTGTACGTGGTGCCGGTGATCTACACGCTGTTCGAGCGCCGCTCGGAGGGCAGCACGCCGAAGCGGGCCGCCAAGGCCGCCCGGCGGGCGGAGAAGGCGCAGGTCAAGGCCGCCGAGGCGGCGGCGGTCGCGCAGCGGCTGGCGGCGGACGCGGGGTAGCCGACGACGCC
>NZ_JBHWZO010000256.1:0-9018 GCF_042728455.1 Promicromonospora sp. NPDC060204 | reverse complement strand
GCCCTCAGACCGACCGGGCGTGCGCCGCGAGCCGGTCGAAGGCCGCGTCCAGCCCGGCGTCGACCACCTGCGCCTCGGGGTGGTCGTCGAACCAGGAGACCTGCTCCTCGGCGCCGATGTCGTAGGTGATGGTGGTGCCGAACTCGGGGACGAGCGTGCGCACCTTCGAGCTGTCGAAGACCATCGAGTGCGCCTTGTCGCCCACCAGGCCGGGGCCCAGGTCGGGCAGCGCCCGCGCGATCGTCTCGGACGCGACGTGCACCAGGTCCGGGCTGCGCACGCCCGCGGCCTCGGCCAGCCACGTGTAGATCTGGTCCCAGGTGGGCGCGTGCGTGCCGGTGATGTGGAAGGTGTCCCCCACGGCGAGCGGGTGGCCGAGCAGGCCCACGAACCCGACCGCGAAGTCCTCGGTGTGCGTGATGGTCCACAGCGAGGTGCCGTCCCCGTGCACGACGACGGGCTTGCCCGCGCGCATGCGGGCGACGTCCGTCCAGCCGCCCGACGTCGGCAGCACCGTGCGGTCGTAGGTGTGCGACGGCCGCACGATCGTGGCGGGGAACCCGTTCTCCCGGTACTCCCGCACCAGCAGGTCCTCGCACGCGATCTTGTCGCGGGAGTACTGCCAGAACGGGTTGCGCAGCGGCGTCGACTCCCGCACGGGCAGCCGCGACGGCGGCGTCTGGTAAGCGGACGCCGAGGAGATGAACACGTACTGCCCGGTGCGGCCCGCGAACTGCGCGACGTCGCGCGCCACGTGCTCCGGCCCGAACGCCCGGAACTGGGCGACGACGTCGAACTCCCGGCCGCGCAGGGCGGCCGCCACGGCCTCGGCGTCGTTCGCGTCGGCGACCAGCGTCTCCACCTCGGACGGCACCGTCCGGATCGAGGATCTGCCCCGGTTGAGCACCGTCACCCGGTGCCCGAGCCGTGCGGCTCTGGCCACCGAGGCATGACTGATGATTCCGCTTCCACCGATGAACAGGATGCTCTTGGACATGGCACCAATCCTTGCACCGTGCACCCCGTCTGCGCTGGTCGGGGGCGAGATCGGTCCGGCCTTCGGACACCCGCAGACCGGACCCCGGACCTCGCCCCGCGACCGTCGTCAGCGCTGCACGCGCGCGCTGCCCCCGCCGGCCAGCTTGGCCACCTCGGCGAGCGTCGCCATGGTGGTGTCGCCGGGTGTGGTCATGGCCAGTGCGCCGTGCGCCGCGCCGTACTCGACGGCCTCCTGGAGCGAGCCGAGCTCCATGAGCCCGTAGGCCAGGCCGGAGGCGAACGAGTCGCCGCCGCCGACGCGGTCGAAGATCTCCAGGTCGGCCCGGTGCGTCGCCTCGGCGAAGCCCTCCTTGCGGGACCAGGCGATGGCGCCCCAGTCGTTGCGCGACGCCGACCGCACTCCGCGCAGGGTCGTGGCGATCACCTGGAAGTTCGGGTAGGCCTCCGAGGCCGTCTCGATCATGGCCCGGAACGCGCCCGTGTCCAGGTCCGTCAGGTTCTCGTCGACGCCCTCGACCTCGAAGCCGAGCGAGGCCGTGAAGTCCTCCTCGTTGCCGATCATCACGTCCACGTGCTGCGCCAGGCGCCGGTTGACCTCGCGCGCCCGCTCCTCGCCGCCGATGCCCTTCCACAGCGAGGGCCGGTAGTTCAGGTCGTACGAGACGATGGTGTCGTGCCGGCGGGCCGCCGACATCGCGGCCTCGGCGACGTCGGCCGACGACTCCGAGAGCGCGGCGAAGATGCCGCCGGTGTGCAGCCAGCGCACGCCGCGGGAGAACAGCGCGTCCCAGTCCACGTCGTCGGGCTGCATCTGCGCGATCGCGGTGTTGCCGCGGTCGCTCACGCCCACCGCGCCGCGCGCGCCGAAGCCGCGCTCGGTGAAGTTGAGGCCGTTGCGCACCGCGCGCCCGATGCCGTCGTACGGCACCCACTGCACGTACTGCGTGTCGAGGCCGCCCGTGAGCATGAAGTCCTCGACGAGCCGGCCGATCTCGTTGTCGGCCAGCGCCGTGACGATCGCGCCGCGCAGGCCGAAGCAGCGCCGCAGGCCGCGCGCCACGTTGTACTCGCCGCCGCCCTCCCAGACGTCGAAGCTGCGGGCGGTGCGCACCCGGCGGTCGCCCGGGTCGAGGCGGAGCATGACCTCGCCGAGGGCGACGACGTCGTAGGCGCTCTCCTCGGCGGGACGGACGTTGAGCGAGGTCATCGGTTCTTCTCCTGGTCGATCTTGGCGGCGTCGATCTTGGCGGCGTCGATCTTGGCCGCGTCGATCTTGGCCGCGAGGTCCACGGCGTCGCGGGTGCGGCGGGTGATCTCGGCCCAGTCCCCTGCGGTGACGAGCGCGCGGTCGACCATCCAGGACCCGCCGACGGCCAGGACCGGCTTCAGGCCGAGGTAGTCGCCGAGGTTGGCGGCGCTGACGCCGCCGGTGGGCACGAACCGCAGGCCGGGGAACGGCGCGGAGAACGCCTTGATCGCGGCGGGCCCGCCCACCACGGAGGCGGGGAACAGCTTGACGACGTCGACGCCGAGGTCGAGCGCCGCCATGATCTCGGACGGCGTGGCGACGCCCGGCAGCACGGGGATGCCGTGCTCCTGCGCGCGGCGCACGACGGCGGCCGACAGCCCCGGGGACACGATGTAGCGGGCGCCCGCGTCGACGACGTCGTCGACCTGGGCCACGGTGGTGACGGTGCCTGCGCCGACCACGACGTCGGGCTGGTTCTTCGCGACCGCGCGGATGGCGTCGAGGCCGCCCGCGAGGCGCAGCGTGATCTCGGCGACGGGCAGCCCGCCGGCCACGAGCGCGTCCGCGAGCCGGGCGCCCTCGTCGGCGCCGTCGACCACGACGACCGGCACGAGCCGGTGCGCGGCGAGCGCCTCGAGGACCGGGTTGTCGGGGGATGACATGCGTGCTCCGTTTCGCTATGGTGAACGCTTGTTGTTCACTGCGAAACGCATGCTACGTGAGGGAGTCCCATGGAAGCCAGCCCGCTCGGCGGCGTGGACAAGGCGCTGCTGGCCCTCGACACCCTCGCGGGCTTCGGCGCCGCGGGCGCGCCCCTGTCCACGCTGGCCCAGGCCGTCGGGGTCAGCAAGCCGACCCTGCACCGCACGCTCGCCGCGCTGCGGCACCGCGGGTACGCCGAGCAGACGGCGGACGGCGCCTACCGCCTCGGCCCCTCGGCGCTGGCGCTCGGCAGCTCCTACCTGGCCGAGGAGAACCTGCCCGCGCTGCTGCACCCGGCCCTGATGGCGCTCAGCGCGGAGGTCGACGAGCTCGTGCACCTGGGCGTGCTCGCCGGGCGCGAGGTGGTCTACCTCGACAAGGTCGAGCCGCAGCGCGCGGTCCGCGTCTGGTCCGCCGTCGGACGCCGCCGCGCCGCCGCGACCACCGCGCTGGGCCGGGCCCTGCTGTCGGTCCAGGACCTCGACGACGCCGCGCTCGACCGGTTCGCCGGCACGGACACCGGGACGGGGCACCTGCGCGACGTGCTGAGCGAGGCGCGCCGGAGCGGGATCGCCGGGGAGACCGAGGAGAACGAGCGCGGCATCGCGTGCATCGCCGTGCCGCTGCTGCGGGCCGGCCGCGGCGTCGCGGCGGTCAGCATCACGGCGCCCGTGGAGCGGCTGCGCGGCGCGGCGCGGGCGGAGCGGGTCGGCGCGCTGC
Organism: Promicromonospora sp. NPDC060204; assembly: GCF_042728455.1. Lineage (NCBI taxonomy): Bacteria > Bacillati > Actinomycetota > Actinomycetes > Micrococcales > Promicromonosporaceae > Promicromonospora > Promicromonospora sp. NPDC060204. Next base: position 5,348 of record NZ_JBHWZO010000256.1, on the reverse strand, counting down.
GCGGGTTGCTGCCACCCCTCCTCCCGGCGGGCCTGTCGCTCCCGCCGACGTCCGCCTGACGGCGTACCACCCACCTGACCCGCCGACCCCACCCCGCCGAGTCAGCCAGTTGGTCCGACCAGGTGACTGACTCACCCTCCCCGACTCTGCCGAGTCAGTCAGGTGGTCCGACCAGGTGGCTGACTCGGCATCGCCGACCACCTGACTGACTCGGCCAACCGACTGACTCGGCGACGCACGCGGGCATGACGAAGGCCCGGCCACCCCTGACGGGGTGACCGGGCCTTTCGTCTGCGGTCCGGCGACTACCGGGCGATCACGCCCCGCCGGCCGCCATCTGGCCCGACGGCGGCAGGTCGCGCGGCACCAGACCGGCGCCCGCGGGCACCGACTGGGGCTCGGCCTGGGTCGGACGACGACGCTCGTCGCGCTCCGTACCTCGGAACGTGAACTCGCCGAGGATGCCCTCGCCCTCGCCGTCGACGATCACCAGCTGACCCGCCGTGAGGTCGCCGAACAGGATCTTCTCGGACAGCGTGTCCTCGATCTCCCGCTGGATCGCCCTCTTGAGCGGACGGGCGCCGAGCACCGGGTCGTAGCCCTTCTCCGCCAGCAGACGCTTCGCGGCGGGGGTGAGCTCGATGCCCATGTCCCGGTCGCGCAGGCGACGGTCGAGCTTCGCGATCTCCAGGTCGACGATCTCGATGATCTCGTTCTGGGAGAGCTGCGGGAACACGACCACGTCGTCGACGCGGTTGAGGAACTCGGGCCGGAAGTGCTGCTTGAGCTCCTCGTTGACCTTCGCCTTCATGCGCTCGTAGGAGGTCACCAGGTCGCCGCCGGCGTTGAAGCCGGTCTGGACGCCCTTGGCGATGTCCCGCGTGCCCAGGTTGGTGGTCATGATGATCACGGTGTTCTTGAAGTCGACCACGCGACCCTGCGAGTCCGTGAGGCGACCGTCCTCGAGCACCTGCAGCAGCGAGTTGAAGATGTCGGCGTGCGCCTTCTCCACCTCGTCGAACAGGACCACGGAGAACGGCTTGCGCCGCACCTTCTCGGTGAGCTGGCCACCCTCGTCGTAGCCGACGTATCCGGGCGGGGAGCCGAACAGTCGCGAGACCGTGTGCTTCTCCGAGAACTCGGACATGTCGAGCTGGATGAGCGCGTCCTCGTCACCGAACAGGAACTCGGCGAGCGCCTTGGCGAGCTCGGTCTTACCGACACCAGTGGGGCCGGCGAAGATGAACGAGCCACCGGGACGCTTCGGGTCCTTGAGGCCGGCCCGCGTACGGCGGATGGCCTGCGACAGGGCCTTGATGGCGGTCTCCTGGCCGACGACCCGCTTGTGCAGCTCGTCCTCCATGTGGAGCAGCCGGCTGGACTCCTCCTCGGTGAGCTTGACGACCGGGATGCCCGTGGACATCGCGAGGACCTCGGCGATCAGCTCGTCGTCGACCTCCGCGACCGTGTCCAGGTCGCCCGACTTCCAGGCCTTCTCCTTGTCCGCGCGGACCTGCGTGAGCTGCTTCTCCTTGTCACGCAGCCCGGCGGCCTTCTCGAAGTCCTGCTCGTCGATCGCCGACTCCTTCTCGCGGCGCGCCTCGGCGATGGACTCGTCGAGCTCCTTGAGCTCCGGCGGCGCCGTCATGCGACGGATGCGGAGCCGGGCCCCGGCCTCGTCGATCAGGTCGATCGCCTTGTCCGGGAGGAACCGGTCGTTGATGTACCGGTCCGCGAGCGTGGCGGCGGAGACCAGCGCGGAGTCCGTGATGGACACGCGGTGGTGCGCCTCGTAGCGGTCGCGCAGACCCTTGAGGATCTCGATGGCGTGCTCGAGCGACGGCTCGGCCACCTGGATCGGCTGGAAGCGACGCTCCAGGGCCGGGTCCTTCTCGACGTACTTGCGGTACTCGTCGAGGGTGGTGGCACCGATCGTCTGCAGCTCACCGCGAGCCAGCATGGGCTTCAGGATGGAGGCGGCGTCGATCGCGCCCTCGGCGGCACCCGCACCCACCAGGGTGTGGATCTCGTCGATGAACAGGATGATGTCGCCGCGGGTGCGGATCTCCTTGAGCACCTTCTTGAGGCGCTCCTCGAAGTCACCGCGGTAGCGCGAGCCGGCCACGAGGGCGCCCAGGTCCAGCGTGTAGAGCTGCTTGTCCTTGAGCGTCTCGGGGACGTCGCCCTTGACGATGTCCTGGGCGAGGCCCTCGACGACGGCCGTCTTGCCGACGCCAGGCTCGCCGATCAGCACCGGGTTGTTCTTGGTGCGGCGGGACAGCACCTGCATGACCCGCTCGATCTCCTGCGTGCGCCCGATGACCGGGTCGAGCTTGCCCTCGCGCGCGGCCTGGGTGAGGTTGCGGCCGAACTGGTCGAGCACGGCCGAGCCCGCGGGCTGACCTTCCTGAGGGCCACCGGCGGAGACAGGCTCCTTGCCCTGGTAGCCGCTCAGCAGCTGGATGACCTGCTGGCGAACCTTGTTCAGGTCGGCACCCATCTTGGTGAGCACCTGTGCGGCAACGCCCTCACCCTCGCGGATGAGGCCGAGCAGGATGTGCTCGGTGCCGATGTAGTTGTGACCGAGCTGCAGCGCCTCGCGGAGCGACAGCTCAAGGACCTTCTTGGCGCGCGGCGTGAACGGGATGTGGCCGCTCGGCGCCTGCTGCCCCTCACCGATGATCTCGGTGACCTGGGTACGGACGCCGTCGAGCGAGATCCCGAGCGACTCCAGCGCCTTGGCGGCCACGCCCTCACCCTCGTGGATGAGGCCGAGCAGGATGTGCTCCGTGCCGATGTAGTTGTGGTTCAGCATCCGCGCCTCTTCCTGGGCGAGGACGACGACCCGACGGGCGCGATCCGTAAATCTCTCGAACATGTGCTGCTCCCTCACGAGCGGCGTACACCTGCACCGGCGGTACCAGGCCTGACCGCAATGACTCTATGCGCTCCCAACGCGCCCATGTACCGGTTGATGCCCATGTTCGCCAGGGGCGTGACGATGTACCACCCGCGGACGGCAAAGTCCGGGCCGGCACGCGGCGACACGCCCGGACAAGCGGATTAGACGGCGAGTCCGGGCTGATTCCCGGCCGATTCCGGCGAAGGTCGTTGACGCCTCCCCGCGTACCCGGCAGTCTCGTTGTCAGACCCGCACCCGCGCCGGGAGGCCACATGGCGGACGAACCGAGCCCGACCCCCGAGTCCTGGGAACAGATCGTCGCGCGCTTCGCGCGCTTCTCCGGCGTCGTCGGCGAGGTCGACGACCCGCTGACCTGGGGCCTCGACCTCGTCGAGGAGGAAGTCACCGGAGTGTCCGACAGCACGGACCCCACGGAGGAACGCTTCCTGCGCTCCTACCGCACCTTCGCCGGCGAGACGGTGGAGGTCGAGACCCTGCGCGTCCCGGCCACCCCGGCACAGGTCGAGGACATCGTCCGGGCCGCGTGCAGCGGCGCGCTCGTCGCCCCGCTGCATGCCGACGTCGACCCGGGCGCCTCGCCCGAGGTGGCCGACGTGGCCGAGCTCGCCGAGTCGTACCAGGACTACCGCAGCGCGATGCGGGCCATCGTCGCCGAGGTGGACGACGTCCCGTGCGAGACCCGCCAGTTCCACGTCGACGGCACGGCCAAGCGCTGCATGCGGGTCACCGTGCGCAACGTGACCGCCGTCTACTCCCCCGCCGCCGACCGTGCGGTGGTGGTCACGGGGCCCGCCGACCTGGTGGACCGGATCGACGTCATCACGCGGCCGATCCGCAACCTGCTCCACGGCGAGGAGGGGCCACGGTTCTGAACGGCTGCGCGGCCTCGGCGGTAGGATCGCCGCCGTGATCCGCACCATCGCCTCCGCCGCAGCGCTGCGGCCGACGGCACGTCACGTCACGGCACGTCGCCGGCTCTCCCTGACCCTGCTCCTCCTGTTCGTGCTTGCTCTGGTGGGCACCGCCGTCGTCGGGCAGCGGGCCGTGGCCGCCGAGCGCAGCGGCGACGACATCTGGGTGAGCGCCGACGGCGTCGCGTTCGAACGCGGGCGGGAGAGCGACGAGGTCACGTACGTGGTCCGGTCGCCGACGTCGAAGAGCGCCCGGTCGTACTCGCGGGACCTGACCCGGTCCGAGCAGAACCAGGGCTGGACGTCGTTCCGGGAGGCCCGCCAGGCCTACCCGGACGGCTACTGCGTGGTGTGGGTCGAGGTCGAGGACGCGAGCAGCTGGCACGAGTCGGGCAACAGCAGCGTGTGCACCGCCGCCGAGCAGGCCCCGGCCCCCACCTCCACGCCGACGCCGACGCCCACGCCCGAGGCCGAGGAGACGACGGAGGCCACGCCCACGCCGACCGCCACGGCCCCGCCGGTCGCGGCCGAGCCCGCGGCGCCGACGTCGACCCCGACGCCCACGCCGACGAGCAGCCCGACCGCCTCCGCCACGCCCAGCCCGACGCCGTCGCCGACGGTCTCGGCGACACCCAGCCCCTCGCCGTCCCCGTCGTCGACCCCGGCGCTGCTGCCCGACCTCGGCCAGCCCGCCGCGGCCACCGTGCAGACCCCCGTCGCGGACGAGGACGAGGTGATCACGCCGCTCGGCTGGGTCGCGGTGCTCGGCGGCGGGACGCTGCTGGCGCTGGGCGGCCTGCTCGTGCTCTGGCGCCGGCTCACCTGACGCGCCGCCGGCCCGGGCCACCGGCCAGGGACCGCCCCCGCCGTCCGCCCCGGCCGGACCGCGCCGCCCGGGGCAGACTGAGGCGGTGACCACTCCCGCAGGCCTCCTGCTGACCCCCGGCGCGGGCGCGAACCGCGACAGCCCGGCGCTCGTCACGGTCGAGCGCACCCTGGCCGACGCCGAACCGCCCTTGCCCGTGCGCCGCGCCGACTTCCCGTACCGCCTGGAGGGACGCCGGATGCCGGACCGGGCGCCGGTCGCCGTCGAGCACCTGCGGGCCGTGGCCGCCGCCTGGGCGGAGGAGCTCGGTGTGGGCACGGACCGGCTGCTCCTGGGCGGGCGGTCGTACGGCGGGCGGATGTGCACCATGGCGGTCGCCGAAGGGCTGCCCGCCGCCGGCCTCGTGCTGCTCAGCTACCCGCTGCACCCGCCGGGGCGGCCGGAGAAGCTCCGGGTCGAGCACTTCGGGCGGATCGAGGTGCCCACCCTCTTCGTGTCCGGCGACAAGGACCCGTTCGGCACGCCCGAGGAGCTCGCGGAGCACGTCGCCGCGATCCCCGGGCCGGTCACCACCGTGACGCTGTCCGGCGCGCACGACATGCGCGGCGTCGCGCGCGAGCAGGCCGTGGCCGACGCGGTGGCGACCTGGGTGCGGAACGTGTCCGACCCTCAGGTCCCCCGGGGGACC
>NZ_JBHWZO010000255.1:0-9164 GCF_042728455.1 Promicromonospora sp. NPDC060204 | reverse complement strand
GTATCTGCGGGTTTCCGGCCGGAAAACCCGCAGATACCCAGCACTCAACGAGCGGCCGGGCGGGAGTTAGGACGCCGCGCGCTCCGCGCGGTTGACGGCCGAGACGATCGCTTTCAGGGACGACAGCGTGATCGACGGGTCGATGCCCACGCCCCACAGGACGTCGTCGCCCACCGCGCACTCGACGTACGCCGCCGCGCTGGCGTCGCCGCCCTCGGACAGGGCGTGCTCGGTGTAGTCGAGCACCCGTACGTCCACGCCCACCTGCGCGATCGCGTTCACGAACGCGTCGATCGGGCCGTTGCCCGTGCCGGTCAGGGTCAGCTCCTTGCCCCGGTCGGTCACGTCCACCTCGAGCGTGTCCTGCGCGCCCTCGGCCGAGACGGCGCGAGTACCGCGCAGCGTGAGCCGGCCCCAGTGCTCCAGGCCGGACGACGCGTTCTCCTCGACCGGCAGGTACTCGTCGGTGAAGATGCGCCAGATGTCCGCGCCGGTCACCTCGGTGCCCTGCTCGTCGGTCACCTTCTGCACGGCGTGCGAGAACTCGATCTGCAGCCGGCGCGGCAGGTCCAGGTTGTGCTCGCTCTTGAGCAGGTAGGACACACCACCCTTGCCCGACTGCGAGTTCACGCGGATCACGGCCTCGTACGACCGCCCGACGTCGCGCGGGTCGATCGGCAGGTACGGCACGCCCCAGTCCAGGTCGTCGACGCCCACACCGGCGGCCTCGGCCCGCCCGGCCATGTGCTCGAAGCCCTTCTTGATGGCGTCCTGGTGCGAGCCCGAGAACGCCGTGAACACCAGGTCGCCCACGTAGGGGTGCCGCTCGTGCACCGGCATCTGGTTGCAGTGCTCGACCGTGCGGCGGATGCCGTCGATGTCGCTGAAGTCGATCTGCGGGTCGATCCCCTGCGAGAACAGGTTCATGCCCAGGGTCACCAGGTCGACGTTGCCGGTGCGCTCGCCGTTGCCGAACAGACAGCCCTCGATGCGGTCGGCACCGGCCAGATAGCCCAGCTCGGCGGCCGCGACGGCCGTGCCGCGGTCGTTGTGCGGGTGCAGCGACAGGATGACGTTCTCGCGGTGGGCGAGGTGCCGGCTCATCCACTCGATGGAGTCCGCGTACACGTTGGGCGTGGCCATCTCGACGGTCGCGGGCAGGTTGATGATGACCTTGCGCTCCGGCGTCGGCTCGAAGACCTCGATGACCTCGTTGCAGATGCGGACCGCGAACTCCAGCTCCGTGCCGGTGTACGACTCCGGGGAGTACTCGTAGTAGATCCGCGTGCCGGGGACCGTCTCCTCCAGCTTGCGGCACAGCTTCGCGCCGTCGAGCGCGATGTCGACGATGCCGTCCTGGTCGGAGCGGAACACGACCTCCCGCTGCAGCACGGACGTCGAGTTGTACAGGTGCACGATCGCCTGCTTGGCGCCCGTGATCGACTCGTAGGTGCGCTCGATGAGGTGGGCCCGGGCCTGGGTCAGCACCTGGATCACCACGTCGTCGGGGATCCGGTTCTCGTCGATCAGCTTGCGGACGAAGTCGTAGTCGGTCTGGCTCGCCGACGGGAAACCGACCTCGATCTCCTTGTAGCCCATCTGGACCAGCAGCTCGAACATGCGCAGCTTGCGCTCCGCGTCCATCGGCTCGATCAGGGCCTGGTTGCCGTCCCGCAGGTCCACCGCGCACCAGCGCGGGGCCTTCTCGATGCGCTTGCCCGGCCAGGTGCGGTCAGGCAGCTCGAGGCTGATCTGCTCGTGGAAGGGCCGGTACTTCTGCGTTGGCATGCCCGACGTCTGCTGCGGGTTGTCCTCGATGATCCCGCCTGCTGCGCCGTGCACGGTCGTCTCGTGAACTCCGCCGGGGGTGGTGGCGGTGATGCTGTTCTCCATCATGTGTCCTTCGCTCGGTGAGGTTGGCCGGCACACCAAGCCTCCGCGACGAGGGACCGGCCTGTCTAGGCCTCGTCGCGGCAGCGAAGGAGAAGGATCACCGTCAGGCGCACGCCGTCACTGTACCCCTCGTCCGGACCGCGGGCGCCAGTCACGCCCACGATCCGGACCTGACCCCACGTGCAGGAGCGACGCGCCGCGCACACATGCCAGACGTACGGGTCACCGGAGCGACCTGTACGTCTGACATTTCGGAGGGGTCAGCGGCGGCTGCGGAGGGCCGCGTCGACCTGGGGGTCGCCCAGGGCGCCCAGCCAGTCCAGCAGCGCCGGGTACGTCGACGGGTTCGCCGCGACCTGCGGGCGCAGGTGCGGGGCCTCCTGGACGATCTTCGCCAGGTCCGCGAGCGGCGTGGCCGGGTCGAGCGCGACGGCGGGGGTCCACCGGCCGCCGACGGGCGGCAGCACCGCGGTGTGGCCCGACTCGGAGCCGTAGTCCGACGCCGCGGCGCCCTGCGCACCCTGCCCGGTCACGACCCGGCGTGTCGGGTGCTCCTGGCCCTCGTCGGGCCCGGTCGAGCCCTCCGCGGCGGCCTGCTGGCCGTTCCCGACGGGCCGGATGCGCGCGGTCGGGTGCGCGGTGGGGTGCGCCGTCCGCTGGGTGTCCGACGCCGGCTGTGCCGCCACCGGCGTCGCGCCTGAGCGGACCGGGGGCATCGTCGCTGTCGCGTCGACCGGCGCGGCCGCCGCCGGCAGGTCCTCGACCGTCCGCATCGAGCCGAGCGAGACCTCGCCCGAGACCGGCTGCGCGGGCTGCGACGCCTGCACGGGGGCCACGCCGCGCTGCGCGGCGCTGGCACCCGCGACGGTCCGCACGGCACCGGTCGAGGTGACGCGGCGCGGCTCGGCGGGACGCCGGAGCTCCGGCGCGCTGCGCACGGGCTCCTCCGGCAGGGTGACCGGCGGGGCCTTGTCGCCCTTCGGGCGCGGCGGGGCCCACACGTAGGCCTGCGTGCGGTCGACGTCGGCCTCGCCGCCGATGCCGGCGGTCTGGAAGTGCTCACGCACCGCCTTGGGCACCATCAGCGCGCTCGCCGCGACGATGGGCAGGGCGAGCGCCATGAGCAGGTCGCCGAGGTTCACGCCCAGGCTCGCGCCCGACGTCGCGATGACGACGACGAGGCCCAGCACGCCCGCGACGCACGCGGCGCCGACGGCGGGCACGTGGCCCGTGTTGGGGTCGCGCTTGAGGGAGCGGCGCGCGAACCAGGCGATCCCGGCCACGACGACGCCGAGCACGAGGCGCAGCACCAGCGTGACGCCGGCGCCGGACCCGATGAAGCCGGGGTCGATGAGCTGCACGAGCGCGGCCAGCGCGCTGCACACCGCGAGCAGGACGATGACGTCGAACGCCCGGATCGCCACGCGCACCCAGACGCCGGCGGCGTGCTCGGTGCTCTCCTCGGCGTCGGCCGCCGCGGGGTCGCGGCGCACGGCGGGCGAGCCCGCCACGGCGGCGGCGAGCGGGAGCAGCACCAGGCCGAACCGGCTCGGGTCGGTGACGCCGGGCTGCATGGACTCCATGCCGGTCAGCGCGCCGCCGGAGGTGAAGACGAACAGGAGCGCGAGCACGATGCCGACGGCGACGAGCACCAGCCGGGACGGCCGGTCGTGCCGCACGGTGCCGCCCACCAGCAGCCACACCAGGCCGAGCGAGAGCGCGAGCCACACGGGCGCCAGGAGCCGGTCGCCCAGGGTCGCGCCGTCGGCGAACTCGGCGAGCAGCGTGGAGATGACGGCGCCCAGGGCGATGAGCGCGCCCACGCCGGCGAGGCCGAAGCGCCAGGCGCGCACCACGGCGCCGTCCTGGTCGACGGGCCCGAGCTCGCTGTCGCGCGGGGTCGCGGCGAGCGCCGCGCCGGCGAGCGCGAGGCCCAGGCCGGTGCCGACGCCCGCGCCGCCGCGCAGGTCGAGCACGAGGTGGACCAGCCCGATCACGGCGAGCGGGAGCCCGGCGATCAGGCGGGCGCGGCGCGTCGAGTGCACGGTCCACGTGACGGGCAGCACGCCGAAGCGCGCGAGGTAGGGCAGGGTCAGCGAGGCGAGCGACAGCGCGACCGCCAGCACGACCTCGACCCGGTCCGCCGAGCGGTCGGCGAGGTTCCACGGGAGGGCGAGCGACACGAGCAGGGCGAGCGCGGCGATGGCGTCCCGCACGTAGTCGGCGGCCGCGATGTTCGCGAACGGCCGGACCTCGCCGGAGTCCTCGGCGGCGGTACCGGGCCCGGTCTCCGGGGCGAGCGTGGCGACGTGCTCGTGGCCGAGACTCTCCGTCGGCGCGCCGTTGGCGTCGTCCGCACCGGCTGCCGAAGTTCTCTCGTCACGCTCCGAAGCGTGCTGGTCCATCATCCGTTCACTCCTCGATAACGCCGCTGGTCGAGACTGGGGAAGTGTGGCTGGCGGCGCTGGGGCCCACCACGTTTCTACCCGTTGGGTACCGGCTCTGTCAGGCCGTGGCACGGCGAGTCCGGTCACACCTGTATTTCTGCGCACGTCCATCACATCTGGTGTGCGTGCGACATCCGCCGTCGGCGACAGCCGGCAGCACACCGAGGTCACAGGAGAACGCATGGACCCAGCAGCCGCACCGGCACCCCGCACCTGCGAGGTCTGGCTCGTTCCGGTCCGACGCCGCGAAGCCTGGACGCGCCTGCTGACCGTACCGGATCGGGAGCAGCTCGTGGGCCTGGACGCACTGGCCGGCGACGTCCACCTGACGTCTCGCGCGGCGCAGCGGCTCATCCTGTCTCGGTATCTCGGCGTCGCCCCGGAGGAGGTCGTGGTGGAGCGCGGGTGCGACCGGTGCGGCGACCCGCAGCACGGCCGGCCGCACGTCGCGGGCGCGGCGCTCGACTACTCGGTGTCGCACACGCGCGCCTGGGTGCTGGTCGCCGTGGTCGGCGACGGCCGGGTGGGCGCGAACCTCGACGCCCGGCCCGCGGACCGGGACCTGGACGACCTCGCGGCGGCCGCGCTCTCGCGCGCCGAGCACCATGCCTGGCGCCGTCTCCCGGCCCGCGACCGCGCGGACGCGCTGCTCGCGTCGTGGACGCGCAAGGAGGCGACGACGAAGCTCACGGGGCACGGCCTGGCGATCCCCCTGCGGGACCTCGACGTGACCGGGCCCCGCCCGAGCCTGGTCACGGCCGACCCGTCGGTCCGGCTCCCCCACCCCCGGCCGTACCTGACGCACGTGCCCGCACCGGCTGGGTACAGCGCGGCGCTGGCGACGACCACGCACGTGGACCAGGTGCGGCACCTGCGGCTGCCGGACGAGATCCCCGACGCCGCCCCGGCCCGCCGGCTGGCGGGAGCGGCGGTCCAGGTCGGCTACTGACGCCGGTTCACCAGGCGTTCAGCGACCACGAGCAGAGCCGGTGCGGTCGTTTCCGGCCTGTTGAACCGAAGTCAGATTCCCAGCTGGTACGCACCCCAGTAGGCGAGGGTGACCAGCAGCGCCGTCGCGCCCAGCACCGTGAGCCAGAAGCCCGTCGAGACCACGGCGACGGCGGCGCGGTGGGGACGGTGCGGCTCCGGCCGGACGGCGTCCGCCAAGCCCGGGTCGACGTCCGGCGGCACCGGGCCGGCGCGGCCGGCGTCCGCCGGGCCTCGGTCTGCCACCGACAACCTCAGGTCGCGCACGCGGTTCAGCAGCAGCGCGGCGGCGACGACGGCGACCAGGCCCAGCAGCCGCACCGCGATCCAGCCGCCCTGCACCACCAGGGCGTTCTTCTCGTAGTCCAGGGCCAGCCGCGCGACCGCCCCGAGGTAGGCGGCCAGGCCGAGCATCGTCGCGACCGACCCGACACCCAGCCCCGTCAGGGGTGCGCGCAGCCCCCGGGCGAGACGGACGCCCGGGCGGCCGGACCGCCGTCGGGCAACGCCGCCCGCGACGGCCACGCCGCCCAGCAGCAGCGGACCCACGACCAGCAGACCGCCGGCGGTGACGACCACCCCGACCAGCCAGTCGCCGTCGCCGTACCAGTGCGGCTGCGGCACCGGGTTCGCGAGGTAGAGCTGCTCGGGCTGCGCCCCGGCGACCTGCGGCGGGGCGGACGCCGTGGCCGGCAGCCCCAGCACCCAGTCGGCGACGTCGCGCGCGAAGTCCGGGTGCAGCACCAGCCCGCCGGGCGTCTCCACGTTGATGCCGTGGTTGGCCCGCTCGTAGAACCGCACCGTCACGTCGTCGGCGTCGGCCAGGAGCTCGCGCGTGCCCTGCTCCAGCGGCATCGAGGCGTCGTTGGTGCCGAAGACCGCGAGGATCGGGTCCTCCTGCTCCCGGAGCCAGGGGCGGACGTCAAAGTCGGCGTACTCGAACCCGCCGCCCGGCACCTTCATGCCCACCGCACGCGGGATCGCCCGGAACACCCCGCCGGGCACGTCGGTGTTGCGCAGGTAGTTGTCGACGGCGTAGGCGGCCTGCTGCCGCGGCGGCACCACCGGCGCCGAGACCAGGACCTGGAACGCGAGCCGCGGGTCGTCCACCATCATCACCGGCGACACCCACGCGCCCTCCGACTCGGCGTACAGGCCCACGTCGTCCGGGTCCACGCCCGGGACCTCCCGCAGGAACCGCACCGACCACGAGTAGTCGCGCGCCATCTGCTCGTAGTCGCGGTGCCGGGTCGAGTAGTTGTCGAGCCGCTTGTCCGGCACCAGCGTCGTGATCCCCGCGCTCGCGAGCGCGGTCGCGGCCAGCGTGAACGCGTCGGTGGCCTTGCCGGTGCCCGCACCGTGCACGAACACGATCCCGGGACGGCCGGTGTCCCCGCCGGCACCGTCACCGGCATCGGGGTCGCCCGCCTCCACCGGTTCGCGCAGCAGCCCGCCCACCTCCCGGCCGTCGGCCAGCGGGATGGTCACCGCGGTCTCGCGGACCTCGAAGTCACCGGGTTCCCCGGCATCGGGGTCGGCACCCCCGATCGCCGTCGAGGAGGTGGCCATGTGCAGGTGCTCGGTCACCGGTTCCGGCTCCCAGGCGGGGCCCGCGACGGCGCCCGTGACGGCCAGCGCGACCAGGATCGCGGCGGAGGTGGCGACGGTCCGAAAGAACACCTTCGGATGCTACGCCCGGCGCCCCGTTCCCTCGATCCGGAACACGCCCCGAGCAGGCGGATCACCCGGACGCGACCTCACACCGGCGGGCGCGAGTCCAGCATCTCCTGCGTGTCCCACGTCAGCGCCCCCGACCGCAGGTCGGCGACCACGCCGCGCACCCAGTCCAGCTCCGCGCGCGTGGTGACCAGGAGGTGCTCGTGCTCCAGCAGGAGCACGCGGGGCAGGCCCCACTCCTGCGCGTCGGCGGCCTCGCGCTCGGCCGCGGCCAGCGCGGCCTCCAGCGCCGTGACGCGCTCCGCGAGCCGGTCCCGGACCAGGTCCGGCCCGGTGATGGCCACCACGGCCAGCACCGCCCGGAACTCGGGGAACTCGCGCGCGGGCGTCGCGAGCGCCGCGTCCATCCAGCGGCGCAGGGCCGCGGAGCCGTCGGGGGTCAGGGCGTAGACGATCCGGGCCGGGCCGGCGTCGGCCGCGAGCTTCTCGTGCACCTCGATGAGGCCGTCGCGCAGCAGGCGCTCGATCGACTGGTAGACGCTGTTGCTGCGGGCCACGTTGACGACGTCGTCCTTGCGCCGCGTCTTGATCAGCCGCTGCATGCGGTAGGCGTGCATCGGCTCCTCGGCGAGCAGCGCGAGCAGCACCATGGCGAGCGGGGAGCGCGGCCGGGAGTCCTGGGTCACGGCGCCCAGCCTAGGCGGCGGGGTGGCAGCTGCTTGTTGACGAGACACCTTGCCATCTTATGGTTAGCCATTTTATGGTGAGTACATGAGAGCGATCATCATCGGAGCGGGCATCACCGGACCCGTGACCGCCATGGCCCTGCAGAAGGCGGGCATCGACGCCGAGATCCACGAGGCCTACGGCCGCACCGCGGACGGCGTCGGCGCCTACCTCACCCTGGCACCGAACGGGCTGGCCGCCCTGCGGGTGCTCGACATCGACCACCGCGACCTCGGTGGATTCGACACGCCCGCGCTGGAGCTGCGCGGGTCGAACGGACGACTCCTGGCCCACCTCGGGATGGGCCGGGACGACGACGCGGGCACGGTCAGCCAGACCGTCCGGCGATCCGACCTCTACGTCCGGCTGCGCGACGAGGCCGTGCGCCGGGGCATCCCGATCCACTACGGCAGGCGGCTCGTCGACGCCGCGGCGGTCGGGGCGGGCACCGACGCCGGGGCGGCGGGCGCGGGCGGCGTCGTCGCCTCGTTCGCCGACGGCACCACCGTCGAGGGCGACCTGCTGATCGGGGCCGACGGCCTGCACTCGCGCACCCGGGCGATCCTCGACCCGGCCTGCCCGCCGCCCCGCTACACCGGGCTGCTCAACACGGGCGGCTACGCCTCGGGCATCTCGGTGGACGGCCCTGTGGGCGTGTTCACCATGATCTTCGGCCGACGGGCCTTCTTCGCCTACGTGAACCGCGGCCCGGGCGACGTCTGGTGGTTCGCGAACGTGCCGCGCGCCCGCGCGGCGACCGACGCCGAGCTCGCCGTCTGGACCCCCGACCGGTGGCGCGCGGAGCTGGTGCGCCTCTTCGCCGACGACGCCGGACCCGCGCTGCGGATCCTCGCCGCCACGCCGGAGATCATCGCGCCGTGGAACACGCTCGACCTGCCGAGCGTGCCCGTGTGGCACCGCGGGCCGATCGGGCTCGTGGGCGACGCGGCGCACGGCATCTCGCCGACGTCCGGGCAGGGCGCCTCGCTCGCGATCGAGGACGGCGTGCTGCTCGCCCGGTTCCTGCGCGACCACGGCGACCCGGCCGGCGCGTTCGCGGCCTTCGAGGCGGCCCGGCGCACGCGGGTCGAGCGGCTGATCGCCCAGGCGAAGCGCACCTCGAACCAGAAGATCCCGAACCCGCTGACCCGGGTGCTGCGCGACCGCGTGATCCTGCCGCTCGTGAGCCGCGCCGCGGCCCGCACCACGAACGACTGGGTCACGGACTACCGCATCGACTGGGACGCCCCGGCCGACCGCCTCCCGGCGTGACCACAGCGCCGACCCCCGGCGGCCGCCCGAGCCGCCCACCCGCGGCGTCCACCCGAGCCGCCCACCCGAGCCGCCCACTCGAGCCGCCCATCCACGGCGTCCACCCGATCACCTTTGAGGCCCTGGTTTCTCCTCTTTCAGCCGCCTGAAAGAGGAGAAACC
>NZ_JBHWZO010000254.1:0-9180 GCF_042728455.1 Promicromonospora sp. NPDC060204 | reverse complement strand
GGCCCACCCGGGGCGCCCCGCCGGACGCGCGCTACCCCTTGAGCCCGCCCGAGACGAGGTCGAGGCGCCAGTAGCGCTGCAGGAACAGAACGAGCGCGAGCAGCGGGATGATCGAGACCGCAGCGCCCGTGATCGCCACCGAGTACAGCGCCGGGGAGCTCGACCCCTTGGCCAGCAGGGTGAACAGCCCCACGGTGAGCGGGTACCGGCTCTGGTCCGAGAGCATGATGTACGGCAGCAGGAAGTTGTTCCAGGTGCCGATGAACTGCAGCAGGAACACCGTGACCATGCCCGGCACCATGAGCGGCAGCACGATCGTCCGGAAGATCCGCCACTCCCCCGCGCCGTCGATGCGCGCGGCCTCCAGGGTCTCCTGCGGCACCGCCGACATCGCGTACACGCGCGACAGGTAGATGCCGAAGGGGCTGACGATGCTGGGCAGCAGCACCGACCAGTGGGTGCCGACCAAGCCGAGCTGGGACAGCAGCAGGTACTGCGGCACGGCCAGCACGATGCCCGGGATGAGCACGCCCGCGAGGATCGACAGGAACATGAAGGAGCGGCCGCGGAACTCGTACTTGGCGAGGCCGTACCCGGCCATGGTCGAGACGAGCACCGAGAGCAGCGACCCGACGCCGGAGTAGATCAGCGAGTTGAGGCACCACATCAGGTACTGCCCGCCCTCGTAGGCGAACAGCGCCGTGAGGTTCTCCCCCAGCCCCGTGCCGGGCGCGAAGGTGAACGTGGTGAACAGCTCGCCGCGCGTCTTGGTCGCCGCGACGTAGACCCAGGCCACCGGGATCAGGCAGTAGAACGCGCCGACCAGCAGCACGATCGTCGGCAGCACGCCCCAGCCGCCCTGGCGCGCCCGCGAGCGCGCGCGGTCGGACGGGTCGCGCCGGGCCGACGCCGGCTCCGGGCGGGCGGTGAGCACGCTCATCGTTCGACCCCCATGCGCTTGCGGTTGACGATCCGCAGGATGACCACCGAGACGAGCACGGTGCCGACCGCGAGCACGGTCGACGCCGCGGCGGCCTGGGGCAGGTCGTCGGTCCCGAACGCGTCGCGGTAGATGGTCATCAGCGGCACCCAGGTGTTCGAGATGGCGCTCGTCATGGGCTGCAGCGTCGCGGGCTCGCTGTACAGCTGGAGCGTGCCGATCAGCGAGAACACCCCGGTGAGCACGAGCGCGGGCACCACCAGCGGCACCTTGATCCGCAGCGCGATCTGCACCTCCCCGGCGCCGTCGAGCCGGGCGGACTCGTAGATCTCGCCCGGGATGGACCGCAGCGAGGTGTAGATGATGATCATGTTGAACCCGACGCCGCCCCAGATGGCGATGTTCGCGAGCGAGCCGAACAGCCCCGGCCCGTCGAGGAACGGGATGGTCCCCAGCCCGAGGGCGCGGGTGACGTACGAGAACGGGCTGGTGCTCGGCAGGTACATGAAGCCCCACAGCAGGGCCGCGACGACGCCGGGCACCGCGTACGGGATGAAGATCGCCGTCCGGCCGAACCGCTTGAGCCGCGCTGCGGGCGTGTCCAGCACGAGCGCGAACAGGAGGGCGAGGCCGAGCGTCAGGGGCACGGCGATCACGCCGTAGATCGCGAGCCGGCCGAAGCCCGCCGCGAACTCCGGGTTGGTCAGCACCGCGACGTAGTTGTCGAGGCCGACGAACACCTCCGTCTTGCGCCCCAGCAGCGCGCCCTCGATGCGGTAGGCGCGCAGGCTCAGCCAGACGGCGTACCCGACCGGGACGAGCATGAACGTGACGTACAGGATGACCGCCGGGGCGGTGAACAGGTAGGGCGCGACCTGCCGCCGTCGGGGACGGCGGCGGGCCGGTTGCGCGGTCGTCGTCATCGCGGACATCGGATCAGCCGTTGCTCACGGCGAATCCGGTCTCCGTCATGTCGGCGACCACGGCCTCCTGGGTGGCGACGAACGCGTCCCGCCAGGGGGTGCCGTTGCGGATGGCCTTGCCCAGCTCGTCCTCGAAGACCGACTTGGCGAGGTTGACGTTCGGCCCCCAGGTCACCGGGACGGTCTCCGCGGAGATGTCGGCGGAGACGGAGTAGAAGTCGCTCTGCTGCGGCATGAGGGTCGGCGGGTCGTTGCTCTCGGCCATCTCCTGGCCCAGGCTGGACGCCGGGTACAGGCTCTGCTCGTCCAGGAGCAGGGTATTGCCCTCCTCGGTGGAGTTCAGCCAGGTGGCGAACTCGGCCGCCTCCTCGGGGTGCTCGCTGTCCTTCGTGACCACCAGGGCAGAACCGCCCTGGTAGGCGACCGCCGCGTCACCCGGCGTCCACTGCGGCAGCGGCGCCATCGCCCAGCTCCCCGCCGTGTCGGGCGCGACGGACTCGATGACCCCCGGCGCCCACACGGCCGACGGCCAGGAGAGCATGGTGCCCTCGTTGATCATCGCGTTGTACTCGGGGGTCAGCAGCGGCTCCGTCTGGATCAGGCCGTCCGCGGCCAGCTCCTCGAAGTAGTCGGCCACCTCCAGGGACGCCTCGTCGGCGATCCCGACGGTCCACTCCTCGCCGTCCACCGACCACCACTGCCCGCCCGCCTGCGTGGCCACGCCGGCGAAGAAGCCGAACTCCGTGGGCGGCAGGCTGGCGATGACGGCGTCCGGGTCGGCCTCCTGCACCGCGGCGGCGGCGTCGCGGAACTCCTCCCACGTGGTGGGCACCGGCACGCCGAGCTCCTCGAAGCGGTCCTCGCGGTAGACCAGCGCCATCGGGCCCACGTCCTGCGGCACGCCGAACACGGCGCCGTCGAACGTCGTCTGCGCCCAGGTGCCCTCGGTGAAGGCGTCCTGCACGTCGCCCACGTAGTCGGTGATCTCCAGCGGCACGTCCGCGACGATCAGCGACGGCAGGGTCGTGTACTCCACGAGGGCCAGGTCGGGCGCGTTGCCGGCGCGCGACGCCGTGAGCAGCTTCTGGGACGACTCGTCCCCGCCGCCGGCGTCGGAGAGCTTCACCTGGATGTCCGGGTGGGCCGCGTTCCACGTGTCGACGACGGTCTTGCTGCCGGCCGGCCACGCCCAGTACTCGAGGGTGACGGGGCCCTCGGACTCGGCGCTCGCGGCGCCACAGCCGCTCAGGACGGTGACGGCGGCGACCGTGGCCGCACAGGCCACGAGGGGTCGGATGCGCATCGGGATCTCCTTTGATCGGTACTCGTCGGCGACCGGGCGCCAACTGGACCAGAGTCTGACGGCGCGCCTACCCTTTGTCAATTATCGAAACAAAGGGCCGAGCCGAACGGGCGGCGCGGCACGACTGTCCGGCCCCTGGTGGCGGATAGGATCCGAGCCCCAGAGACGAGGTAGCGATGTCACGAGGTCAGTCCGCGGTGTCGGAGGGCACGACGCCGGACGGCACGGCACCGGATGGCGCGGCCGTGTGGCCGGCGCTCGCCGACGCCGAGCGCAGCGTGCTGCGCGAGCTGCTGATCCACGGCCCGCTCCCCCGCGCCGAGATCGCGCGCCGGCTCGGCGTGTCCCGCGCGAGCCTGACCCGCGTGACCCGCGCGCTCATGGACCACGGCCTGGTCACGGAGGGCCAGGTCGAGCTGCGCGGCGCGACCGGGCGGCCGAGCGAGCTGCTCGTGGTGCGCCACGAGGCCCGGCACTTCCTCGGGGTGAAGCTCACGGGCGACGCCCTGTTCGCCGTCGTCACCGACCTCGGCGCGCGCATCGTGGCGGCCCACGAGGAGCCCGTCACCGACCGGGAGCCGGGCGCGGTGATCGAGCAGATCGCCGCCGCCCACGCCCGGTTCGCGGAGCAGTTCGGCTCGATCGTCGCCGGCGGGGTCGCGCTGGCGGGCGACCTCACCGTGGTGGACGGGCGCCAGGTGGTCAAGGACTCCCCGTTCCTCGGCTGGCGGGACGTTTACCTGGCCGAGCGGCTGACCGAACGGCTCGGCATCCCGGTGGGCGCGGAGAACGACGTGCGGGCACTCACCGCCACCGAGCACTGGTTCGGCGCGGGCGTGGGCTGCTCCTCGCTCGCGCTGATCACCGTGGGCACCGGGGTGGGCTTCGGGTTCGTCGTCGACGACCGGGTGGTCACCGGGCACCACGGGCGCGCCGGCCGGCTCGACCACCTCCGCGTCGACTCCGCGGGACCCATCTGCGGCCAGGGCCACCGCGGTTGCGTGAGCGCGCTGCTGCCCAACCAGGCGATCGTCGACGCGCTGCGCATCCCCGGGCTCGACTTCGACGGCGCGGTCGCGCTGGCGCGCGACGGCCACGCCGTCGCCCGGCGCGCCTTCGCCGACGCCGGGCAGGCGCTCGGCGTGCTGATCGGCACGGTGGCCAACGCGCTGGACCCGCAGAAGATCGTGCTCGCCGGGGACGGGCTCGTGGTCATGGAGCTCGCCGGCGACCAGGTGCGGGCCACGATCGAGGAGGTCCGCTCGCCCGGCATCCCGCCGCTCGCGCTGGACGTCCAGCCGTTCGAGTTCGACGAGTGGGCCCGCGGCGGGGCGGTCGTGGGGCTGCGGACGATGCTCCGGTTCTGACCGCCGTTTGTTCCGCAGATTGACAAACACCCGCAGGCTCGACAAGTCTGACGCCGGGGGCGCGCCCGTCCCCGCACCGACATCGAAGGAGATGCCCCGTGGCCCGTCGTGCGACCGAGCGACCCCCCACCCGCCGCGCCCTGCCCGCCTGGCCGACCGACGGCCTGAGCTACGGCGGCGACTACAACCCCGAGCAGTGGGCGCCGGAGGTGTGGCGCGAGGACGTGCGGCTCATGCGCGAGGCGGGCGTCAACATCGTCACCCTCGGCGTGTTCTCGTGGGGCCTGCTCGAACCGCGCGAGGGCGAGTACGACTGGGGCTGGTTCGACGAGATCATCGGCCTGCTGCACGACGCGGGCATCGCCGTCGACCTCGCGACCCCGACCGCCGCACCGCCGAGCTGGCTGCTGCACGCGCACCCCGAGATGCTGCCCGTCGACGCCCACGGCGTGCGCGAGCAGCCCGGCGGGCGGCTCGGCTGGTGCGCCAGCTCCCCGGTGTTCCGGGAGCACGCGCTGCGGATCACCACGGCGCTCGCGCAGCGGTACGGCGACCACCCCGCGGTGCGCCTGTGGCACGTGAGCAACGAGCTCGGCGGCGGCAACGGGCGGTGCTGGTGCGACGTGTCGGCGGCGCGGTTCCGTGAGTGGCTGCGCGCCGAGTACGGCACGGTCGAGGCGATCAACGCCGCGTGGGGCACGGCGTTCTGGGGGCACCACTTCACCGACATCGAGCACATCGAGCCGCCCCGCGGCGACCGGCACAAGGCGACCCCGGGGCTGTTCCTCGCGTTCGAGCGGTTCTCCTCCGACGAGCTCCTGGAGCACTACCTCGCCGAGGCCGAGGTGCTGCGCGCGCACAGCGCCGTGCCCGTCACCACCAACTTCATGGTGGGCTCCGGCGGGCACGTGGTCGACTACTCCGACTGGGCCGGGCACGTCGACGTCGTGGCGAACGACCACTACACGATCGGGGCCGACCCGGTGCGCGAGCAGGACCTCGCGTTCGCGGCCGACCGGATGCGCGGGCTGACGCGGGCCCGTCAGCCGTGGCTGCTCATGGAGCACTCCACCGGGGCGCCGAGCTGGCAGGAGCGCAACCGCGCCAAGACCCCCGGCGAGATCCTCCGCAACGCGCTCGCGCACGTGGCGCGCGGGTCGGACGGCGCGATGTTCTTCCAGTGGCGGGCCTCGACCGCGGGGACCGAGCAGTTCCACTCCGCGATGCTGCCCCACGCCGGCACCGAGACCCGCGTGTGGCGCGAGGTCGTGCGGCTCGGCGCGGCGCTGCGGCAGCTGCGCGGCATCGCCGGCGCACCGGTGGAACCCGCGAAGGTCGCGCTCCTGGTCGACGAGGAGTCCGCCTGGGCCTTCCAGCAGGGGCTCAAGCCGCACCACGGCCTGCGGTACTCCCGCGAGGCGCGGCTCTGGCACCGGGTCTTCTGGCAGCGGCAGGTGCTCGTCGACGTGCTCCCCGTCGACGCCGACCTCGACGGCTACGACCTCGTCGTCCTGCCCACGCTGCTCGTTGTCTCCGACGCGCAGGCCGCGCGGGTCGAGGCGTTCGTGCGCGGCGGCGGCACGGCGCTGGTCACGTACCTCTCCGGCATTGTCGACGAGACCAGCCGCGTGCGCGGCGGCGGCTACCCCGGCGCGTTCCGCGACCTGCTCGGCGTCACGACCGAGGAGTTCCGCCCGCTGCAGGCCGACGAGACGGTGCGCCTGTCCGACGGCGGCGAGGTCACCGACTGGAGCGAGGACACCAACCTGCACGGAGCCGAGGCGGTCGTGACGTACGCCGACGGCGACGCCGCCGGCCGGGCGGCCGTGACCCGCAACGCCGCCGGGGCCGGCGCCGCCTGGTACGTCTCCGCGCAGCTCCCGCTCGACTCGGCCACGCGGATCGCCGACCGGCTCATCGACGAGCTCGGCCTGCCCCGGGCGGTCGAGGCGAGCACGGCGATCGAGGCGGTCCGACGGCGGACGTCGGACGGCGACGTCCTGTTCCTCATCAACCACTCCGCCGCCGACGAGACGGTGGCCGTGTCCGGCCGCTCGCTCCTCGACGACGCGACGTTCGACGGCGCGGCGCTCGTGCCCGCCGGCCGCGTGGTCGTGCTGCGCGAGAGCGCCGCCGAGTGACGACCGAGGCGACCGAGGCGACCGGCACCGCCGGCACCGACGTGACCGGCGCCGACCTCACCGACCCGGCCGGCGCCGACCTCGGCCCCGGCCCGCGTCTGCACGTGCTGCGCGCTGCCGGCGTCGGCGTCGTGCTCGCCCTGCCGGACGACGGGCTGCCGGAGGTGGTGCACTGGGGCCGGGACATCGGCCCGCTCGGCGCGGACGACGCGCGGCGGCTGCTGCGGTCGGTGGCACGCCCGGCGTCGCCCAGCGCGCTCGACGCGCCGTGGCCGCTCACGGTGCTCCCCGGCGAGCACGACGGCTGGGAGGGCCGACCGGGCCTCGCCGGGCACGTGGGCCGCCGGGCGCTGCTGCCACGCTGGCGGCGCACCGCGGCCGACGGCGACGAGCGACACCTGCGCGTCACCGCCGAGGCCGCGGGGCTGCGTGTCGTCGTCGACCTCGCCCTGGACCCGTCAGGGGTGCTCCGGGTCGGACACGAGCTGCACAACACGGGCGCCGAGCCGGTCGACCTCGCGATCCTGGAGGCGACCATGCCGGTCGGCGACCTCGCCGCGGAGGTCCTGGACTTCTCGGGGCGCTGGACGCGCGAGCGCACCCCGCAGCGCCGTCCGCTCACGCAGGGCAGCCAGGCGCGCGAGTCGCGCCGTGGCCGCACCGGGCACGACTCCCCGCTGGTGCTCGCGCTGGGGACCGCCGGGTTCGACGACACCCGGGGCGAGGTGTGGGCCGTGCACCTCGCGTGGAGCGGCGACGCGGTGCACCGGGTCGACGCCCTGCCCGAGAGCCGCACGCTGCTCGGGGCCGGGCCGCTCCTGCGGCCGGGCGAGATCACGGTCGAGCCGGGCACCTCGTTCCGCACCCCGGCCGCGCTGTTCGTGTGGAGCGACGAGGGGCTCGACGGCGTCGGGCAGCGGTTCCACCGGTTCGTGCGCGGCCGGGCCGGGCACCCGCGCCGCCCCCGCCCGGTGACGCTCAACACCTGGGAGGCCGTCTACTTCGACCACGACCTCGGCAAGCTCCAGCGGCTCGCCCGGCTGGCCGCCGACGTCGGCGTGGAGCGGTTCGTGCTCGACGACGGCTGGTTCCTCGGCCGCCGCGACGACTCGGCAGGGCTGGGCGACTGGCGCGTGGACCCCGAGCCGTGGCCGGACGGGCTGCACCCGCTGGTCGACGTCGTGCGCGGCCACGGCATGGAGTTCGGGCTGTGGCTCGAACCCGAGATGGTCAGCCTCGACTCGGAGCTCGCCCGCGAGCACCCGGACTGGCTGCTGCAGCCGATCGCGAACGAGGTGCGGGCCTGGCGCAACCAGTTCGTGCTCGACGTGTCGCGGCCGGAGGTGTTCGACCACCTGCTGGAGGCGGTCTCCGCGCTCGTGGCCGAGTACCGGCTCGACTACATCAAGTGGGACCAGAACCGCGACCTCATCGAGGCCGTGACCGCCGGCCGGGCGAACGTGCACCGGCACACCGAGGCCGTCTACCGCCTGCTGGCGGCGCTCCGGGCGCGGCACCCGGGCCTGGAGATCGAGGCGTGCGCCTCGGGCGGGGCGCGCGTGGACCTCGGCGTCCTGGAGCACACGGACCGGGTGTGGGCCTCCGACACGAACGACCCGGTCGAGCGGCTGGCGATCCAGCGCTGGACCGAGCTGCTGCTGCCCCCGGAGCTCGTGGGCACGCACGTGGGCCCGCCCGTGGCCCACACCACGCGGCGCGCCACGGGGCTCGACCTGCGGATCGCCGTGGCGCTGACCGGGCACTTCGGCATCGAGTGGGACCTGACGGCGGGCACGCCGGACGAGCTGGAGCGGCTGCGCGACGGCATCGCCGCGTACCGGCGGCTGCGGCCGCTGCTGCACACGGGCGACGTGCACCACCCGCCGACCGGCGACGCGGGGACGAGCGCGACCGTCGTCGTCGCGCCCGACCGGAGCCGGGCGGTGGTGCGCGTGGTGCGGTCGGTGACCGGGGACCGGGCGCTGCCCGCGCTGCTGCGCGTGCCCGGGCTGGACCCGGCGCGCCGGTACCGGGTGTCGCTGCCGCTGGCCGCCGACCCGCCCCGCAACGCCCCGCCGCTGTTCGCGGCGGTGGGCGACGCGGGGGCCGACGCCGCGGACGCAGCGGCGGAGGTGCCCGGCGCCGCGCTCGGCGCCGTCGGGCTGCGGCTCCCGCTGCTGCACCCCGCGCACGCCGTCGTCATCGAGCTCGACGCCGTGGACTGACGCCCGCCCCCGGGCTGGTCAGGGTGGGTCGTACGACCTGGGTATGACCCAGGGGCCGACCAAGACCAGACCGGGGCCGGACGCGCTGACGTACCGCCGCTCCGTAGCGTCCTTCCCATGGACACCACCGTGTACGCGCCCGGGTCGTCACCCGCAGTGCGCGCCCGTTCCCTGACGAAGACCTATGGCAAGGGTGAGGCGATCGTGCGCGCCCTGGACGGCGTGGACGTCGACTTCGAGCAGGGCCGGTTCACCGCGATCATGGGCCCCTCCGGCTCGGG
>NZ_JBHWZO010000253.1:0-9201 GCF_042728455.1 Promicromonospora sp. NPDC060204 | reverse complement strand
GTGGCTCCGGCCCGGCAACGGAACATCACCCCATGACCGATACCTCGCGCCTGCTCCAGGCGTACGACGAGCAGCTCCGCACCGACGCCGAGACCCCGAGCGCGATCTCCGTGACCGTCCTCGGGCCCCTGCGGCTGGTGACCTTCCTGGGCGGGCGCGGCTTCGTCACCTACCGCGACCTGGGCGGGGCCGACGAGGCGCGCGTGCAGGAGCTCGTCGAGGGGGCCGTCGCCCACTTCCGGGCCGACGGTGGCATCACGAAGGTCGAGTGGAAGACCCGCGGCCACGACCACGCGCCGGGGCTGCACGAGGCCCTGCTGAAGCACGGGTTCGTCGCCGAGGAGGCCGAGTCGATCATGATCGGCGACGCGGCGGCCCTCGCGGTCGACGTCCCGCTGCCCGACGGCGTCACGCTGCGCCGCGTCAGCGAGGAGCCGGACGTGCGCGCCATGTGCGCCATGCAGGACGAGGTGTTCGGCAGCCCGGTCTCGGACCGGACGGCGAACGCGATCCTGCGCCGGCAGGCGATCGACCCCGAGATGGAGCTGTGGGTCGCGGAGGCCGACGGCCAGATCGTGACCGCAGGCCGGCTGGAGCCCGTGCCGGGTACCGACTTCGCCGGGATCTGGGGCGGCAGCACCCGCCCGGAGTGGCGGGGCAGGGGCATCTACCGGGCGCTGACTGCGGCCCGCGCACGCTCGGCCCTCGCGCGGGGCAAGACCCTGATCCACAGCGACTCGACCGAGTACTCCCGTCCGATCCTGGAGCGCTACGGCTTCCACAAGGTGTCCACCACGACGCCCTACGCCTGGGAGCGCTGAGCGTCAGGCCCTGTCGCGGGCGTCAGCCCGCGCGCCGTCGGCCCATGATGTTCGCCGGCTCGGTGACGCCGGCGTACCGGAACCCGGGGACCAGGTCCACGAACCCGAGGCGGCGGTAGAGCACCTTGGCCCGGTCGGCGGGGTCGGCGGTGGTGGACAGCAGGGTGTGGCGGTGCGGTGTCCGGCCGAGCAGCTCCCGCATCAGCGCGGTCCCCAGGCCCCGCCGCTGGTGCTCCGGCAGGATCTCCAGCTCGTTCAGCTCGAACGCGTCCTCGGCCCACTCGCCGTGCCCGGCACGTTCCAGCGCCGGCCCCACCTGCTGCGGCCACCAGTGGCCGGGCTGGTAGTCGAACCCGTACACGAACCCCACGAGGGCCCCGTCCTCGAAGGCGCCGAGCGTCAGGGCGCCGTCGTACAGCGGCAGGTAGGCGAGCCGGGTGTCCCGGAAGTGGTCGCGCCGCTCGTCGGAGTAGCCGAACGCCCGCTGGAACACCCCGGCGATCTCGTCCGCGCGCCGGAGCACCTCGGAGGTGTCCAGCGCGCGGATCGTCATGTGCGCACGCTAGCGCCGTCGGCCCGCGCCGTCGCGAGGGACGACGGACGCCAGGTAGGTGCGCACCTCGGCGTCGGACCAGCCGTGCGCCTCGCGCAGGCCCGCGGCGATCGTCGCGAGGTACGCGGGGGACGGCGCCGAGTGCGGACGGCCCGCGTGCCCGTGCGGCGCGGTGAAGGTGAGCATCGGCAGGCCGTCCAGCCGCCCGACGGCGATCAGCGTCTCGTACCGCCCCGGCCCCGCGGTGTGGCGCCGCGCGATCCCCGAGCGGAGCATGGCCTCCAGTGGGTCGTCGAGAACGGGGACGCGGTGCATCTCCTGGGCCGCGACGTCGGCGAGCTGGGCGGCGGTGATCCGGTAGGCGCGGGCGGGTGTCGGGCCCACGGCGTCGTGGTCGTAGAAGGCCGTGCCGCCGCCCCAGACGGCGGAGTTGCCCGCGAACCAGACGCGTCCGGGCAGCTCGACCGCCCGGTCCTCGCGCGGCAGGGTGCGGTCGCGCGCCCCGGGGTAGCGGCGTCGCGCACCGGGCGGGCACCCGCCCTCGAGGTAGCAGGCGAGCCGGGCCCGGGCCATGTTGGACCCGTAGCTCACGTACCAGACCTCGGTGCTCAGCGGACTCTCCTCGGGTGCGGGGGTCCCGGACACGCTACGCAATATGCCACCGCCACGGAACCACGGTGGCTGCTTCAGACCCGCGACGGAGAGTCCTTGGACGGAACGCGAGAACCTCCGTGTACGTTGCCCAGGCGGAGTTGGACAAGCGTCCTAGACTCGAAGACGCAGGGTTTCTCACGAGGTGGAGTGTGTGCCGTGGTTCAAGGCAAGGTCATCAGGTTCGACGAGGTTCGCGGCTATGGTTTCGTTGCCCCGGACACCGGTGGGGACGACGTGTTCATCCACGTCAACGACCTCGAGTTCGACAAGCGCCACCTCGCGGTGGGCGCGGTCGTGGACTTCGCGGTGGAGGACGGCGACCGGGGCCTGAAGGCCTCGACGGTCACGCTGGTGACGCCGGCGCCCGCCCTGGCCCCGGCGATGGCGTCGGCCGCCGTTGGCGCGGGCGCGACCACCACGCCCGTCCCCACCTTCCTCCCGCCCCTGCCCGACGCCGGTTCGCGGCCCGACGGCGAGGGCCCGTCCGAGCGTGAGCTCGCGGTCGAGGTGACCGAGGTGCTGCTCGCCGCGGTGCCCACGCTGACCGCCGAACAGGTGCTCGCGACCCGGGGTGCTTTCGTCGCGGTGGCGCGATCGCACGGATGGGTGTGAAATTTCACCCGAGGTGTTACCGCCCTGTTTCCGTTCTTGATGTACGGCGACGATGCCGCTACGGAGCGATATCAGGTCGGTAACGATCAGTTCCGGCAAACGGCGAAGTAGGGCAAACCCTCCCATCGCGTGAGTAGCGTGAGCGGAAACCTTGACGGTGACGGACATCTCACCCCTGCGCTGAGGCGGACGGCGGTGGTTCGTGACCGTCATCCCCATGAGGAGGAACATTGAAGATCAGGCGACTGAGCGCCGCCGTCGCAGTGGCCGCCAGTGGCGCGCTGCTGTTCTCGGCGTGCACCAGCCCGGCGGGGAGCGACAACCCGGCCGAAGGCGAAGCCACTGCGACCTCGGCTTCGGCCGACGGCCCGTGCAAGGCGGACCTCGGGGACGTCACCACCGCTGACGGTGAGATCAAGGTGTCCGTCGAGGACGAGTTCCTCGGCTACAACTCGAACACCCCGGAGACCTACTCCACCTACAACAGCGCCGTGACCGAGCGCCTGTTCGGTGGCTTCTGGTACTTCGGCGACACGGGCGAGATCTGCACGGACGAGGAGTACGGCACCTACGAGGCCCTCTCCGAGGACCCGCTGCAGGTCGAGTACACCCTCAACGACGAGGCTGCCTGGTCCGACGGCACCCCGATCACCTACGCCGACTACCTCCTCGACTGGGCTGCCCAGGCGATCACCGAGGACGGCAAGGTCACCAAGGACGGCTCCGAGGTCCCGCTGTTCAACCACATCTCCGGCCTGACCCTGGGTGACTACGTCCCCGAGGGCCCGCAGGCGGACTCCCCGGACGCCAAGTCGTTCACCTACGACTACGAGCGCGTGTACGCCGACTGGAAGATCCAGATCGGCTCGCCGTTCCCGGCCCACGTGGTCGCCGAGCAGGCCGGCGTCTCCACCGAGGAGCTCGTCACCGCCATCCAGGACCTCGACCTCGACGTCCTGAAGAAGGCCGCCAAGTTCTGGAACGAGGGCTGGCTGTCGCAGCCGGGCGACGTGCCGGACCCGGCGATCGCCCCGGTCAGCGGCCCGTACAACTTCAAGGCGGACGGCTGGGAGGCCGGTCAGTACATCACCCTTGAGGCGAACGACAAGTACTGGGGCACGCCCGCTGCCACCAAGGAGCTGACGGTCCGCTTCGTCGCCGCCGACGCGCAGATCCAGGCGCTCGCCAACGGTGACCTCGACGTCATCCAGCCGAACGGCCCCACGGTCGACACGGTGACGCAGCTCGAGCAGCTCGGTGACGCCGTCACGGTGGACACCAACCAGAACCTGACCTGGGAGCACCTCGACTTCAACTTCAACTCGGGCATCTTCTCCGACTCGCTGGAGGCCCGTGAGGCGTTCGCGCTCTGCGTGCCGCGCCAGAAGATCGTGGACGACCTGATCAAGCCGATCGCCCCCGAGGCGGTCGTCATGAACGCCCGCGAGGTCTTCCCGTTCCAGGACAACTACGAGGACGTCGTCTCGCAGTCCTACGACGGCCGGTATGACGAGGTCGACCTCGACGCCGCCAAGGAGAAGTTCGCTGCCGCGGGCCTCAAGGAGGGCGAGAAGGTTCGCATCGGCTACGCCGCGCCGAACCCGCGTCGTGCCGCCGAGGTCGAGGCCATCAAGTCCTCGTGCGACCAGGTCGGCTTCGACATCGTCGACTCCGCCGCGCCGGACTTCTTCGACAAGGACCTGCCGAACGGTGACTACGAGGTGGCGCTGTTCGCCTGGGCCGGCTCGGGCCAGATCGCCTCGGGCGAGAACATCTACTCGACCACCGGTCAGCAGAACTACGGCGGGTACTCCGACAAGACGGTCGACGAGGCCTGGAAGACGCTGGCCGGGACCACGGACGAGGCGGTTCACGCCGAGCAGACCGTGATCATCGAGAAGCAGCTGTGGGACACGCTCTTCGGCATCCCGCTGTTCGCCCACCCGGGCGTCATCGCCAGCAGCTCCAGCCTGGAGAACGTCCGCAACACCGCCGCCCAGAGCGGCGTCGTGTGGAACTCCGAGCAGTGGGCCCGCGCCTCCTGACGCGAGCCTGACGCAAGACCTGCGGGGAAGGGCGCCTCTGCTCCCTTCCCCGCAGGGCTGTTCGCTTCAGGTCAGGATTATTTCCCGTTCTGACCAGGGCGGATGGCAGCAACTTTCATCCGGTGTCCTATAGTGACACGCTGATCGCATTCCCCAGCAGACGCCGTGCTGCGTCCGCCTCGAAGGGCCAACCTGTGCTCAAGTTCATCCTCCGGCGCATCGGCGCCTCGGCGCTCGTCCTGCTCGGCGCCTCAATACTCGTGTATGTCCTGACCATCAACTCCGGCGATCCGCTCAAGGACCTGCGCGAGTCCAACGCTCAGAACAAGCAGCAGCTCATCGACCAGCGAATCGCGCTGATGCGGCTCGACGATCCCTGGTACGAGCGCTACTGGGACTGGCTCAAGGGTGTCGGAGGCTGCTTCACCGGGAACTGTGACCTCGGCGTCACGATCAACGGCGTCGACGTGCTGGGGCTGACCCAGCAGGCGGCCAGCTCGACCCTGCGCCTGGTGACCGTGTCCACGCTGCTCGCCATCGTCGTCGGCATCGCGCTCGGCATCCTCACCGCGATCCGCCAGTACTCGGGCTTCGACTACTCCATCACCTTCAGCGCGTTCCTCTTCTTCTCGCTGCCGGTGTTCTGGGCGGCGACCCTGCTCAAGGAGTACGCGGGCATCCAGTACAACAACTGGATCGCCGTCGGGCAGTACGCGCCATGGACCATAGTCATAGCGGCGATAGTCGCGGGATTCCTGCTCCAGGCCGTCCTCGGCGGCTCCAGGAAGCGCCGGCTGGTCACGGCGGCGGTCGTGTTCGCGTTCGTCACGATCATGCTCTTCGTCTTCAACTCCCTCGACTGGTGGCGCAACCCGATGTTCGGCATCGGCGGCGTGCTCGTCGTCTCGGCCGCCGCGGGTGTGCTCGTCACAGCGCTCGTCGCGGGCCTGCGCAACCGGCGTGCCCTCTACGCGGCTGGTACGACCGTGGTCGTCGGCGTCGTCGCCTACCTCGCCTTCGCTCCGCTGCTGGTCAACAGCCCGAGCTGGGGCCTGCTCGCCGGGCTGTTCGTGCTCGCCGTGCTGGTCTCGGTGGGGATCGGCGCCGCCTGGGGCGGCTACGCGCGCAAGCAGGTCATGCTCGTCACCGGCATCACCGGCGTGATCACCAGCGCCATGGTCTTCGCGGACCTCCTGATCGCGCACTGGTCGAGCTTCCTGGGCGTCAAGTCGCGCCCCATCTCGACGATCGGCTCGCAGACGCCGAACTTCACTGGCGGCTTCTGGGAGCAGGTGCTCGACCTGGGCACGCAGATCCTGCTGCCGACGATCCTGCTCACCCTGGTCTCCGTGGCGAGCTACTCGCGGTACACGCGGTCCTCCATGCTGGAGACCCTGAACCAGGACTACGTCCGCACCGGCCGGTCCAAGGGCCTGTCCGAGCGCGAGGTCATCGTCAAGCACGCCTTCCGCAACGCGCTGATCCCGATCACGACGATCATCGCCTTCGACTTCGCGGGCATCATCGGCGGCGCGATCATCACGGAGCAGGTGTTCGGCTGGAAGGGTATGGGTGCGCTGTTCCAGGACGGCCTGAACGCCGTCGACCCCGCACCGGTCATGGCGTTCTTCCTCGTCACGGGCATCGCCGCCGTGCTGATGAACCTGCTGGCAGATATCGCGTACGCGGCCCTCGACCCCCGGATCCGGCGCTGAGCGCGGGCCACGGCAGGAGACACAGACATGAGTGACATCAGGAACAGCAACCCCGAGGGCGAGGACTACGAGCCCCAGGTCTCCGTGGCCGGCGTCGACGCGGTCGGCCTCGCGGCCGGCGGCTCGGCTGGCCCGCTGCCCGGCGAGGACAAGTCCTACAGCCAGGGCCAGCTCGTCGCCCGCCGGTTCTTCCGGCACCGGGCGGCACTCACCTCGATGATCGTGCTCGGCATCGTCATCATCGTGGCCTTCACGTCCATCGGCGTCGGCCCCATCCCCGGCTGGTGGCCCAAGGACTACACGCTCCAGTACGACAAGATCGGCGACGGCGCGCCCACCTGGGCGTACCCGTTCGGCCAGGACACCGGTGGCAAGGACTACTTCGCGCTGGTCATGCGCGGCACCCAGTTCTCGCTGATCATCGCGTTCTCGGTCGGCATCATCTCCACGATCGTGGGCACGCTGATCGGCGCGCTGGCCGGCTTCTACCGCGGGTGGCTCGAGTCGATCCTCATGCGGGTCACCGACGTCTTCATCGTCATCCCGCTGCTGGTGATCGCGGCGGTGCTCGGCAAGACGGCCTCGGGCTGGGGCATCCTCGGCCTGGCCCTCGTGCTCGGCCTGGTCACCTGGACGAGCCTGGCCCGACTGGTGCGCGGCGAGGTGCTCTCGCTGCGCGAGCGCGACTTCGTGCTCGCGGCCCAGGCGGTCGGCACCGGCCCCTGGCGGATCATCACCCGGCACGTGCTGCCCAACGCGGTCGGCGTGATCATCGTGTCCGCGACGCTCTCGATCTCGGCCGCGATCCTGCTCGAGACGTCGCTGAGCTTCCTCGGGTTCGGCGTCCAGGCGCCCGACACCTCGCTCGGCACGCTCATCTCCGACTACCAGGCCGCCTTCTCGACCCGGCCCTGGCTGTTCTGGTGGCCCGGCCTGATGATCCTGACCATCGCCCTGTGCGTGAACTTCATCGGGGACGGCCTGCGCGACGCGTTCGACCCCCGCCAGAACCGGAGCAAGGACTGAGAATGACCACTCTCGACATCAGCGCTCCCGGTTCCGCCTCGGCGACCGGTGACGCCGTCCTCTCCTTCGAGGACCTCACCGTCACGTTCAAGACCGAGTTCGGCGACGTGCACGCCGTCAAGGGCATCGACCTGGAGGTCCGGCCGGGCGAGGTCGTCGCGCTCGTGGGCGAGTCCGGCTCGGGCAAGTCCGTCACCTCGATGACGGCGCTCGGCCTGCTGCCCCGCAACGCGCGCGTCGGCGGCACCATCCGCGTGGGTGACAAGGTCGTGGGCGGCCTGGACGGCCGGGGCCTGCGCAACATGCGCGGCAACGACGTGGCCATGGTGTTCCAGGAGCCCATGACCGCCCTGAACCCGGTGCTCACGATCGGCGACCAGCTCACCGAGGGCCTGCAGCTGCACGGCATCGCCTTCGGCAAGCAGGCCACGGCGCGTGCCGCCGAGCTGCTCGCGATGGTCGGCATCCCCGAGCCCGAGCGCCGCCTCAAGCAGTACCCGCACGAGCTCTCCGGCGGTCAGCGTCAGCGCGTCGTCATCGCCATGGCCATCGCGTGCGACCCCAAGGTGATCATCGCCGACGAGCCCACCACGGCCCTCGACGTGACCGTGCAGGCCGACATCCTCGACCTGCTGCGCTCGCTCAAGGACAAGCTGAACACCGGCATCCTGCTGATCACCCACAACATGGGCGTCGTGGCCGACATGGCCGACCGCGTCGCCGTCATGCTCAAGGGTGACCTCGTGGAGACGGGCACCGCCGACCAGGTGCTCAACCACCCGCGGCACGAGTACACGAAGCGCCTGCTGGCCGCCGTGCCCCACCTGGGGTCCGGGCCGGGCCAGTTCGGCGACGTCGCCCCGGTCGATGCGGCGCCCGAGGACCTGCCGGCGCTCGACCTCGGCAACCTCGTCATCGAGTACCACCGGCTGGGCAAGCCGACGTTCCGGGCCGTCGACGACGTGTCGCTGTCCGTGGCGCAGGGCGAGATCGTGGGCCTCGTGGGCGAGTCGGGCTCCGGCAAGTCCACCATCGCCAAGTGCGCGCTCGGGCTCATCCCCGCGGCGTCCGGCTCGGTGTCGATCCTCGGGACCGACTTCGGCAAGCTGCGGGGCAAGGAGCTCAAGGCCCTGCGCAAGCGCATCGGCGTCGTGTTCCAGGACCCGGCGTCGTCGCTCAACCCGCGGCTGCCGATCGGCGACGTGATCGCCGAGCCGCTCGTGGTGCACAAGGAGGGCGACGACCGGTCGCGTCGGCGTCGCGTGCTGGAGCTGCTCGACGCCGTCGAGCTGCCGCGCAGCGCCTTCAACCGGTACCCGCACGAGCTCTCCGGCGGCCAGCGCCAGCGCGTGAGCATCGCCCGCGCCCTCACGCTCGACCCCGAACTGCTGGTCGCGGACGAGCCGACGTCGGCCCTGGACGTGTCCGTGCAGGCCAACGTGCTCAAGATGTTCACGGCGCTGCAGGAGCGGTACAAGTTCGCCTGCCTCTTCGTGAGCCACGACCTCGCGGTGATCGACCTGCTGGCCCACCGTGTGGTGGTGCTGCAGAACGGCCGGATCGTGGAGCAGGGCCCGCGCGAGGAGGTGCTGCACCACCCCCGTGAGGAGTACACGCAGCGCCTCATCGCGGCCGCCCCCGTGCCGGAGCCGCTGGAGCAGCGGCGTCGTCGCGAGGCGCGGCACGCGCTGCTGAACAAGCTCGGCGACGACATCGCGGAGCTGCACATCGAGGACGAGTAGCCCTTCCCCGTAGACGTGTCAGACCCTCAGGTC
>NZ_JBHWZO010000252.1:0-9230 GCF_042728455.1 Promicromonospora sp. NPDC060204 | reverse complement strand
TGAGACTGGCTGTCAGACCCACTGGTCACCCCGGTGACCTGTGGGTCTGACACGTCGGATCAGCCTTCGGCGATCACCATGGCGGACGCGATACCGGCGTCGTGGGAGATCGTGATGTGCCAGGTGCGCACGCCGAGCTCGGCGGCGCGGGCGGCCACGGTGCCGCTCGCGTCGATCCGCGGCGGGCCGCCGATCGTGCGGTGCACCGTGACGTCGTGCCACCGGAGGTTGCCGGGGGCGCCGAGCGACTTGGCGATGGCCTCCTTCGCCGCGAACCGTGCGGCGAGCGACGCCGCCGGCAGCTCGCGCTCGGCCTCGGTGAACAGCTTCTCCCGCAGCCGGGGCGTGCGGTCGAGGGTCTCCATGAACCGGTCCACGTCGACCACGTCGATGCCCGTGCCGATGATCATGGCCTCAGCCTAGGTCCCCGCCGCCGGAAACCAGGCCGCTCCGCCCCAGGTCAGCGCAGGTCGGGGCCCTCTGCTCACATGACGGTGCCGGTGTTGCGAAAGGTGCCCGTTTTGCGGCACCATATCCCCGTAATGCACAGGTAAAGGTGGCACCTGCTTCGTCTCGGCAGGGCGCCACCTTTCGCGCGTAGGAGGTTGCCATGCCGGAGGACGACGACAAGCTCCCCTTCCCCGTCATCATGGTCGTGGTCTTCGGCATCGTGATAGCCGCGATCGTCACGCTGCTGGTGTACGTCGCCGTGTCGAGCTGACGCCGCTCGCCTCCTCGACGCGGTCCAGCCACTCCCCCACCAGGGCCTCGAACAGCTCGCGCTGCTCGATGTGCAGCGAGTGCCCCGCGCGGTCCAGCACGGCGAAAGTCGCGCGCGGGTAGTGCTCCAGGAGGTCCCACGCGTCGCGGTAGCCCGTCATCGAGTCCTGGCGCCCGACGGCGATCAGGACGGGCTTCTCGAACGGCGCGGGTTCCACGGGGAACGTCCCGGCGTAGCTCGCCTCGATGCGCGCGACCGCCGCCGGGTCGGCCGCGGCCAACCCGGGTTCGACCTCCTGGCGCGTCCGCGCCCAGGTCTCCTCCGTCTGCACCACGAGCACGTCCTCCGCGTCGAGCGCCTCGTCCCCGACCCGCTCGGCGAGCGCCCGGTCCTGGACCAGCACCTGGCGCTCGGGGAGCCGGCGCAGCTCGTGGCGCGGCTCGACCAGCGTGACGACGGCGGCCAGGCCGGCGACCCGGTCCGGGTCGGCCGCCGCCAGCCCGCGCGCCAGGTATCCGCCGTACGACTGCCCGACCACGACGTAGGGGCCCTCGGGCACCAGCGCCGCGACCGCACCCCGCAGGATCCGGAAGACGTCGTCCGTGCTCGCCACGTCCGGGGCCGAGGTGCGACCCATGCCCGGCAGGTCCACGTAGAGCCGGCGCCAGCCCTGGCGTCCCGCGAGGACGGGCTCGAACGCACCGGTCATGAGCCGGTGGTCCACCGGGAACCCGTGGACCAGCACCGCCGTGCGCACCCCTTCGCCCGCCTGCGGCCCGTGCTCCACGTAGTGCACCCGGACCCCGTCGACCTCCACGTACGCCATGAGCGCTCCTCTCCTCCGGCCGCCACGGCGTGGCGCCCGTCAGTGGCAGACCCTAGACGGGGTCACCGACATCGCGGATGCCCGCGGTGTCCTCCGGTCGCACCAGGTGCCGCCAGCGGAACCACTTGCGCTCCAGCTCCTCGGGCAGGTCGACGTCGAACCGCCGGGCCACGAGCAGGAGCTGCGCGAGCGCGTCCGCGACCTCGCCCCGGAACGCGTCCCGGATCTCGTCCTCGGACAGGCCCCGGTCCCGCGAGCGCCCGGACAGCGTGAGGAACGCCTGGGTGAGCTCGCCGATCTCCTCCTGGAGCTTCAGCACGAGCCAGTCGTCCGTGCGTTCCAGGCCGTGCACGCGCGCGTAGACCCGGCTGATGATCTCGACCTCGTCGGAGAGCTGCTTCAGTTCCACGCCGACGAGCGTGCCACAGCCGGGCCGGCGGGCTTACTCGACCGTCACCGACTTGGCGAGGTTGCGCGGCTGGTCGACGTCGAGGCCCTTGGCGGTGGCGAGCGCCATCGCGAAGATCTGCAGAGGCACGACGGCCAGCAGGGGCTGGAGCAGCGTGGGCGCCTGCGGGATCCAGAAGATCTCGTCAGCGTACTTGCGCACCTCGTCGTCGCCGTCCTCCGCGATCACGAGGGTGCGGGCGCCGCGCGCCCGGATCTCCTGGATGTTGGAGACGACCTTGGAGTGCAGGGAGTCGCGGCCGCGCGGCGAGGGCACCACCACGAACACGGGCTGCCCCTCGTCGATCAGGGCGATCGGGCCGTGCTTGAGCTCGCCGGCGGCGAAGCCCTCCGCGTGGATGTAGGCGAGCTCCTTGAGCTTGAGCGCGCCCTCCAGGGCCACCGGGAACCCGACGTGCCGCCCCAGGAACAGCACCTTGTCCGACTTCTCCATGGACCGGGCCGTCGCGCGCACGTACTCGCCGCGCTCGATGACGGTCTGGATCTTGCGCGGCATGGCCCGCAGCTCGTCGAGCAGCGTGGCGATCTCGTCGGGGAACTTGTTGCCGCGCAGCTGGGCGAGGTACAGGCCCAGCACGTAGGCGGCGGTGATCTGCGCGAGGAACGCCTTGGTGGAGGCGACGGCGATCTCGGGGCCGGCGTGCGTGTAGAGCACCGCGTCCGACTCGCGCGGGATCGTGGAGCCGTGGGTGTTGACGATCGAGATCACCTTGGCGCCCTGCTCGCGCGCGTGCCGCACGGCCATCAGGGTGTCCATGGTCTCGCCGGACTGCGTCACGGCGACCACCAGCGTGCGCTCGTCGACGATCGGGTCGCGGTAGCGGAACTCGTGCGCCAGCTCGACCTCGACGGGGATGCGGCACCAGTGCTCGATCGCGTACTTCGCCACGTGCCCGGAGTAGGCGGCGGTGCCGCACGCGATCACGATGATCTTGTTCACGGCGCGCAGGATCGACTCGTCGATGCGCAGGTCGTCCAGCACGAGCGCGCCCGCGGCGTCGGTGCGGCCGAGCAGCGTGTCGGCCACGGCCTGCGGCTGGTCGTGGATCTCCTTGTCCATGAAGGAGTCGAAGCCGCCCTTCTCGGCGGCCGCGGCGTCCCAGTCCACGGTGTAGCGCTTGGCCTCGGCGGGCTTGCCGTCGAAGTCGGTCACGTCCACCGACGTCGGCGTGATGGTCACCACCTGGTCCTGGCCCAGCTCCAGGGCCTCCTTGGTGTGCGCGATGAACGCGGCGACGTCGGAGCCCAGGAAGTTCTCGCCCTCGCCGAGCCCCACCACGAGCGGGGAGTCGTGCCGGGCGCCGACCACGGTCTCGGGCGCGTCGGCGTGCACGGCCAGCAGCGTGAACGTGCCCTCCAGCCGGCGCGCGACGGCGGTCATGGCGGCCGTCAGGTCGCCGGTCTCGCGGTACGCCTTGGCCACGAGGTGGGCGGCCACCTCGGTGTCGGTCTCGGACCGGAACACCACGCCGTCGGCCAGCAGCTCGGCCTTGAGCTGGGCAAAGTTCTCGACGATGCCGTTGTGGATCACCGCGAGGCGGTCGCCGTCGGCCAGGTGCGGGTGGGCGTTCGCGTCGGTGGGGCCGCCGTGCGTGGCCCAGCGGGTGTGCCCGATCGCTGCGGTGGCCTCCGGGAGCGGGTCGTGGTCCAGCACCTCGATCAGGTTGGCGAGCTTGCCCGACTTCTTGGCCCAGGCCACGCCGTCCAGCCCGGGCGCGACGAGCGCCACCCCGGCCGAGTCGTAGCCGCGGTACTCGAGGCGCCGCAGCCCCTCGATGGCCACGTCAAGAGGCGTGCCCGAGGGCAGGGCCGCGCCCGAGGCGCCGCCGTCCGCGATAGTCGCGGCAGTTCCGGTGTAACCGACGATCCCACACATGCGGGCGAGTCTAACGAGCGTTCGGAGCGGCACCCATGACCGGGCTCACAGGGCTCCTTTCTCACCCGCAGGATCACCTGCCGCCTCGGACGATGTCGATCCTTGCCCCGGGTGGGGCACAATGCTGCAGGTGGTTTCACAGTTCCCGACGACGGACCTCGGGGAGCACCTGCTCGCCCTTGCCCCGTCCTCGCCCTACGTGGATCTCGACCGGGCGGCCTGGAGCCGCCTCTCGGCATCCACCCCGCTGCCGCTGACCGACGACGACGTCGAGCGCCTGCGCGGACTCGGTGACCCGATCGACCTCGCCGAGGTCGACGCGATCTACCGCCCTCTGTCGCGACTGCTCAACCTCTACGTGCAGGCCACCGGCGGCCTGCACGACGCGACCTCGACCTTTCTGCACGAGGATCCGCCCCGCACCCCGTACGTCATCGGCGTGGCCGGCTCGGTCGCCGTCGGCAAGTCGACGACGGCGCGCGTGCTGCGCGAGATGCTCGCGCGCTGGCCCGAGACCCCGCGCGTCGAGCTCATCACGACCGACGGGTTCCTCTACCCGAACGCGGAGCTCGAACGGCGGGGCCTGATGGAGCGCAAGGGCTTCCCGGAGTCGTACGACCGGCGCGCCCTGATCAGGTTCCTGTCCCGGATCAAGGCCGGCCAGTCCGAGGTGCGGGCCCCCGTGTACTCGCACGTCATCTACGACATCGTGCCCGAGCTGGAGGTGGTGGTCCGCAAGCCCGACGTGCTCATCGTCGAGGGCCTGAACGTGCTGCAGCCGGCCCGGCCGTCCGCCGTGGACGAGTCGACCGTCGCGGTGAGCGACTTCTTCGACTTCTCGATCTACGTGGACGCCCGCACCCGGAACATCCGGCAGTGGTACGTGGAACGCTTCCTGGAGCTGCGCCGGACCGCGTTCACCAAGCCGGACTCCTACTTCAAGCGGTACGCGTCGCTCTCCGACCAGGAGGCCACGGACAAGGCCCTGTCGATCTGGGAGTCGATCAACGCGCCGAACCTCGAGAAGAACATCCTGCCCACGCGAGGGCGCGCCACGCTGGTGCTCACCAAGGGCTCGGACCACGCGGTGCAGCGGGTCCGGCTGCGCAAGCTCTAGTCAGCGGTCCTTCGCGGACCGGCCGCCGTCGTCGGCCCGGTGGACGTACTCCTTGATCATCTCGGTGGCGCCCGCCGGGACGGCGACCTTCTCGCCGTCCGCACCCTTCCCGCCGTCCTCGTCCTCGTCGAGGTGCCGGCGCGAGAACCAGCCCACCACCTTGTCCACGAGGAAACCCATCGCGACACCCAGCACCACGCCGATGGCGATCGCCAGCAGCGGCTCGTGCCCGAGCCACTGGGCCGCGACGAGGCCGATCCCCGCGGAGTACAGCGCCCACATGACCGCCGCGATGGCGGCGATGAACATGAACCGGCGCCGCGGGTAGCCGACGGCGCCCGCCGTCATGTTCACGGCCACGCGTCCGATCGGCACGTAGCGCGCCGCGAGGATGAAGGAGGCGCCGCGGCGGGTCAGCGCCCGCTCGGCCCAGTCCACGGCACGGCGCCCGCGGGCCGAGCGCAGGAACGGCACCCGGTCGGTGCCGATCATCTTCCCGATCTGGTACGCGATCTGGTCCCCGAGCCACGCGCCGGCCGCCGCCGTGATCAGCACCAGCCACATCCAGGGCGTACCGGTGCTGTGGGCCGACACGGTCAGGGTGATGACCACCGACTCGCTGGGCAGCGGCGGGAAGAAGCCGTCGATGGTCGCGAAGGCGAACATGGCCGGGTAGATCCACGGCGAGGCGGCCATCGCGAGGATCCATGCCTCGGTGGCGCTCAGGACGGTGGAGATGAGTTCGAGCACGGGACCTCGGGAGTCTCGGCCGGGCACTACCCGGGGGCGGAGAAGGGCACCTCATAGTGCCTACGTCCAGACTACGCAAGGGGGGCCCCTGAATCGCATCAGGGGACCCCCTGGTAGAACCCCGCTTCCCAAGGTTTCACGGGCCGTTCACGCCCGCGCCCCGCCGAGGGTGAATCGCGCGGAGGCGCCTGGCGGCCCCGTCAGAGCGCGAGCCGCCCCCGCTAGAGGGCCAGCCGCTCCCGCACCACGGCGGCGAGATCCTCCGCGACCTTGTCCGCCTCGTCCTGGGCGGGGGCCTCGACCATGACGCGCACCAGCGGCTCCGTGCCGGACTGGCGCAGCAGCACGCGGCCGGTGTCGCCGAGCCGCGAGGTCGCGTCGGCCACGGCGCTCTGCACGCCCTCGTCCGTGCCGGCCCGCGACTTGTCCACGCCGCGCACGTTCACGAGGGTCTGCGGCAGGCGCTCGATCTCACCCGCGAGGTCGGCCAGCCGCTTGCCCGACGCCTTGACCCGCGCCGCGAGGTGCAGCGCGGAGAGCACGCCGTCGCCGGTGGTGGCGTGGTCGGCCAGGATGATGTGGCCCGACTGCTCGCCGCCCAGGCCGTAGCCCTGCGCGCGCATCTCCTCCAGCACGTACCGGTCGCCCACCGCGGTCTGCACCGTGGTGATGCCGCGCTCCCGCATCGCCAGGATGAGGCCGAGGTTGCTCATGACGGTCACCACGAGGGTGTCGCCCGGCAGGCGGCCGTCCTCCTTGAGGGCGGTCGCGAGGATGCCGAGGATCTGGTCGCCGTCCACGATCGCGCCGGTGTGGTCGACGGCGAGGCAGCGGTCGGCGTCGCCGTCGAACGCGACGCCGAAGTCCGCCTCGGACGCCACCACGACGGCCTGGAGCTGCTCCGGGTGGGTGGAGCCGCACTTCTCGTTGATGTTCCGGCCGTCGGGGCTGGCGTTCATCACCACGACGTCGGCGCCCGCGGCGCGCAGCGCCTCCGGGCCGACCTCGCTCGCCGCGCCGTTCGCGCAGTCCAGCGCGATGCGCAGCCCCTCGAGGGGACGGTGGTCGGGCGTGGTGCCGACGCTGTCGGTCAGGTGCCGCACGTAGCGCTCGGCGGCCGCCTGGCCGTCCGTGCGGATGCGTCCGACGGCGGCGCCCGTCGGGCGCTCCCAGTCGTCGCCCAGGGTCGCCTGGATGGCGTCCTCGACGGCGTCGTCGAGCTTGAGCCCGCCGCGCGCGAAGAACTTGATGCCGTTGTCCGGCATCGGGTTGTGCGAGGCGGAGACCATGACGCCGAGGTCTGCCTCCAGCTCGGTCACCAGGTAGGCCAGCGCGGGGGTGGGCAGCACGTTGAGCATCACCACGTCCACGCCGGCGGACGCGAGGCCCGCGGCCACGGCACCGGCGAGGAACTCGCCCGACGCCCGGGTGTCACGTCCGACGACGGCCCGCGGACGCGGGCCCAGCAGCTCACCCTGCGCGGTCAGGACCCTGGCCGCCGCGGCGCCCAGCTCCAGCGCCAGCTCCGCGGTGATGTCCTTGTTGGCGAGGCCCCGAACTCCGTCGGTGCCGAACAGCCTGCCCATGCACATTCTCCTCAGCTCGTTCCGATCCCACCGTAGTGGGGCCCGGCCTGCGCCGGAAATGCAGGTGGCCCCGCTGAACAGTGTCGACACTGTTCGGCGGGGCCACCCGGCCAAGCGCTCTGATCAGCGCTTCGAGTACTGCGGAGCCTTGCGGGCCTTCTTGAGACCGGCCTTCTTGCGCTCGACCTTGCGGTCGTCACGCGTGAGGAAGCCGGCCTTCTTGAGCTCGGCGCGGTTCGACTCCTCGTCGATGGCGTTCAGCGCACGGGCGATGCCCAGGCGCAGCGCGCCGGCCTGACCCGACGTGCCGCCACCCGTGATACGGGCGATGACGTCGAAACGGCCCTCGACCTCGACCAGGTTCAGCGGCGAGTTGACCAGCTGCTGGTGCACCTTGTTCGGGAAGTAGTCCTCGAGGGTGCGGCCGTTGATCTTCCAGGTGCCGGTGCCGGGGACGAGGCGCACGCGCGCCACGGCCTCCTTGCGGCGCCCGAGGGCCTGGCCCGGGGCGGTGATGGACGAACCGCGCGTTGCCGGCGCAGCAGTCTCGGTGGTGTAGTTGCTGGGCGCCTCGGCGCCCTGCTCGAATTCGACGGTGGTCTCGGCCACGGTGATGTCCTCGCGTCCTTCGCGTTACGATCGGCAGCGGCCTCAGGCCTGCTGCGAAACCTGGGTGATCTCGAACGGCTTGGCCTGCTGCGCCGTGTGCGGGTGCTCAGAGCCTGCGTAGACCTTCAGGTGGGTCATCTGCGTCCGACCGAGCGAGGTCTTGGGGATCATGCCGCGCACGGCCTTCTCGATGGCGCGCTCCGGCTTGGTGTCCAGGAGCTCGCCGTACGGGGTG
The DNA here is from genome assembly GCF_042728455.1 of Promicromonospora sp. NPDC060204. Lineage (NCBI taxonomy): Bacteria > Bacillati > Actinomycetota > Actinomycetes > Micrococcales > Promicromonosporaceae > Promicromonospora > Promicromonospora sp. NPDC060204. The sequence continues at coordinate 1,042 of NZ_JBHWZO010000252.1, read as the reverse complement.
GCCGTGAGACCGCCCGGGTAACCCGAGTGGCGGTAAGCCAGCTTGGTCTCGCGCTTGTTGCCGCTCAGCGCGACCTTGTCGGCGTTGATGATGATGACGAAGTCACCACCGTCGACGTGCGGAGCGAAGGTCGGCTTGTGCTTCCCGCGCAGCAGTCTGGCGACCTGGCTTGCCAGGCGGCCCAGGACGACGTCGGTCGCGTCGATGACGTACCAGTCGCGCTGGACATCGCCGGGCTTGGGGGTGTACGTACGCACGGTTCGTAACCTTTTCGTTTGCGGTGTCGTCGGGCGAGAAGCGGCGCCCGAAGAGTCAGGTCGTTGTGCGCGGGGGTCAGAATGACGTCCGGGCCGTTCGTCCGCACTCGAGTGGGCTCGGTGCTGACGCAGGACGTCGTGACAAAGCACAACGACTCATTAGAGTACCCGGCAGTTTCCCCGGGGGTCAAAGCGTGGGCGGCCTCCGGGGCGGTTCCACGGGCATGAGGTTCGCCACGTCCGCACTATGGCGTCCGCGCCGATCTGGTGTCACGGTAGGACCATGACCGAGGAAACACCCGCCACCATGCCAGGACCGGACGGCATCGCCGAGGGCGACACCGACCAGCTCCCGACCGAGGACACCCTGTACAGCCGGGGTCCGAAGGACTTCCTCGACGAGGGGTACTCCCCGCCGGACCGCCCGCGCTCGAACCACTGGGGCGAGACCTCGTGGGAGGAGCGCCAGGGCGAGTCGATGGACCAGCGGCTCAGCGAGGAGGAGCCGGACGTCTGGCAGGACGACCCGCTGGACCGGGCCGACACGTCACGCGCGGGCCGGCTCGTCTCCGACCCCGACGCGGACCCCGGCAGCTACGCGGCCGAGGACGGCAACCGCCAGAACGACCTGTACGGCACCGACGCGGGCATCGACGGCGCGGGCGCGAGCGCCGAGGAGGCCGCTGTCCACTGGGTCGAAGAACCCTAGACCTGGCGTCGAGCTAGAACTGTGGCGGGGGCGGAACCACCATGAGTGCCGCCACACGAGAGAATAAAAAAAAAAA
>NZ_JBHWZO010000251.1:0-9247 GCF_042728455.1 Promicromonospora sp. NPDC060204 | reverse complement strand
GGCCCGCTGCGCGTAGGTTCTGCGCATGCCGTTCCCGTCCCTCGCCGCGCTGCTCGACCCGGAGCCGACGGCGCCGCCGCTCGTCGTCACCCCGGCGGACGTCGGCGGGCCGGTCGCGTGGGCCGAGCTGCGGCGGGCGGGCGCGCTCGTCGAGCTGCACGACGGCGCGGCGGTCGGCGTCGGCTGCGTGCCGGGTCCGGCGCACCGCGCGCTGGCGCTCGCCCGCGAGGTGCCCGCTCGCTGCGTCCTGGGCGCCGCCACGGCGGCGTGGGTCCACACGGGCCTGTACGACGGCGTCGCGGCGCGCGCCTGGCCGGCGGGCGCCCCGGTCGAGCTGGCCTACTCCCCCGACACCCACCGTCCCGGCCCGCGGCCCGGCCGGGTCACGCGCCGCGCCCCGGGTCTCGCGCGGGACACCGAACGCCTCGCGGGGGTCCCCGTCACCAGCCGGACCCGGACCGCCGCCGACGTCGCCTGCACCGCCTCGCCGGAGGCCGCCGTGCCCGTCCTGGTGGCCCTGGCGAGGGCCGGGACGGACCTGCGGCAGGCCGCCGTCCTGCTGGACCGGCGGGCCCGGGTGGTCGGCCGGCCGGCGGCGCACCGGGCGCTTTCAGCGGCGCGGGAGCTGTTGGCGGGCTAGGTTCGGTCCATGGCCGGATCCAAGACACCCGCTGTGGAGCTCGACGTCGCGGGCCGTACCGTGCGCGTGACGAGCCCGGACCGCATCGTCTTTCCCCGCGGCATCACCAAGCTCCAGGTCGTCGAGTACTTCGTCGCCGTCGCCGACGGCATCACGGGCGCCCTGCTGCACCGCCCCACCACGCTGGAGCGCTGGCCCAAGGGGTGGCACGAGGGCGCGCACCTCGCCACGCGCATGCCCAAGCCGGACGACCCGAAGGGGGACGGCTTCTACCAGAAGCGCATCCCGCGGGGCGCGCCGGGCTACGTCGAGACCGCGACCATCGCGTTCCCGTCGGGCCGGACGGCGGACGAGGTCTGCCCCACGGAGCCCGCCGTCGTCGCCTGGGCCGCCAACATGGGCACGCTCACGTTCCACCCCTGGCCGGTGCGGCGGGACGACGTCGAGGCGGTGGACCAGCTCCGCATCGACCTGGACCCGCAGCCCGGCACGGACTTCTCCGACGCCGCCGCGGTGGCGCCGCACCTGCGCGAGCTGCTCGGCGAGCTGGACCTGCAGGGGTATCCCAAGACCTCGGGCGGCCGGGGGCTGCACGTGTTCGTGCCGCTGGAGCCGCGGTGGACGTTCATCGAGGCGCGGCGGGCGACCATCGCGATCGGGCGCGAGCTGGAGCGCCGGCTGCCCGGGAAGGTCACGACGCGCTGGTGGAAGGAGGAGCGCGGCGAGGCGATCTTCGTGGACTACAACCAGATGGCCCGCGACCGCACCATCGCTTCCGCGTGGTCGATCCGGGCGAACGGCCGGGCGACGGTTTCGATGCCCCTGGACTGGGACGAGGTGCCCGACGTGCACCCCGACGACTTCGACGTGCTCACCGCGCCGAGCCGGTTCGCCGAGCGCGGCGACCTGTTCGCCGCCCTGCGCGCCGACCGGGACCCGGCCCTGGACTGCTCGCTGGACGCCGCCCTCGACCTGGCGGCCCGCGACGAGGCCGACGGCCTGGAGGACCTGCCCTACCCGCCGGAGTACCCGAAGATGCCGGGCGAGCCCAAGCGGGTCCAGCCCAGCCGCGACAAGGACCGCGACCGCAGCAAGGACGTCGCGGCGGAGTGACCCGCCCGTGGCCGCGCCACAGGCGATGCGGCCCTCAGTGCGACCGCAGCGCCTTGATCAGGTCGCCCTTGCGCATCGTGGAGCGACCCTCGATGCCGATCTCGGCTGCCCGCTTGCGCAGCTTGTCGACCGTCCAGTCGTCGTAGTCGCCGGACTTTCCTCCCTTGCGGCCGACGCTCTTGCGCGACGTGTTCGCCGCCGCGTTCGCGATACGGGCGGACTTCTCCTTGGAGCTGCCCTCGTCGCGGAGCTTCTCGTACAGCTCCTTGTCCTTGACGCTCGGTCCGGGGTCACGCTTCGGCATGGTCGATCCTCCCGACGGTGCTGGACGTTCACCTCCACCCTCGCCCGATCTCACCCCGCTCGCACGTGGGTGGACCGATGAGTCCGGCGCGCGCCCGGCGTCGGACGGGCATGGGAACGCTGCGCTACACCGCGAACATGTCCGCCGACGGGTACACCGTCGACGCCGAGGGAAGCTTCGACTTCACGCAGCCGACCGACGAGATCCTCGCGTTCATCAACGAGAACGAGTCGGACGTCGCCGTCTACGTCCTGGGCCGGGACATGTACGAGACGATGGTCTACTGGGAGACCCACGACCCCGGGCCCGACCCGAACCCGCACACGGACCGCTACGCGGAGATCTGGCAGGGCGTCGACAAGGTAGTCGCGTCGTCGTCGCTGCCGCAGGACGCCGTGACGTCGGCCCGGACCCGGCTCGTGCGTGACCTGCAGCCGGGTGAGCTGCGGCGCATCGTGAACTGCGCGCCCGGCACCGTCTCGATCGGGGGGCCTACCGTGGCCGCGGAGTTCATCCGGCAGGGCCTCGTGGACGACTTCCGCTTCGTGGTCTACCCCGAGGTCGTGGGCGGCGGGCTGCCGGCCCTGCCCCGGGACGCCCGGCTGCGGCTGCGCCTGGTGGACTCCCGGACCTTCGACGGCGGGTGCGTCTACCTGCGCTACGCGCCGCGCTGAGGCAGGCTCGTACCCGTGACCACACTCAACCTGCCCGTGCAGCCCCCGGTCCGGCCGATGCTCGCCAAGAGCGTGCCCTCGGTGCCTGCCCAGCCCGCCGGCGACGACGCCGGCCCCGCGTACGTCTACGAGCCCAAGTGGGACGGGTTCCGCGCCATCGTCTACCGCGACGGCGACGAGGTACGCATCGACTCCCGCAACGCCAAGCCGATGGAGCGCTACTTCCCCGACGTCGTCGCCGCCGTCCGCGACGCCCTGCCGGAGCGGTGCGTGGTCGACGGCGAGATCGTCATCGCCCAGCGGCCCGGCCACGGCGCCGCGCACCTGAACTTCGAGCTGCTGTCCCAGCGCATCCACCCCGCGGAGTCCCGGGTGAACATGCTCGCCGAGACCACCCCGGCCGCGCTCGTGGTGTTCGACGTGCTGGCGCTCGGCGACGACGACCTCATGGACCGCCCGCTGACCGAGCGGATCGCGGCCCTGGACGGCCTCGGCCTGACCGGTCCGCTCGTGTTCGCGACGCCCCGCACCCAGGACGCCGCGGAGGCGGAGGAGTGGTTCGGCTCGTTCGAGGGTGCGGGCCTGGACGGCGTCGTCGCCAAGCTCGCGGACGGGCCGTACGCGCCCAACAAGCGCACCATGCTCAAGATCAAGCACACCCGGACCGCCGACGTCGTGCTGGCGGGCTACCGGCTGCACAAGACCTCGACGCCCGAGCAGCCGCTGCTCGGCTCGCTGCTGCTGGGCCTGTGGGACGAGACCGACGACGGCCCGCGCCTGCAGTTCGTGGGCGTCGCGGCCTCGTTCCCGGCCACGCGGCGCGCCGAGCTGATCGCGGAGCTCGCGCCGCTCGTCGTGGAGCCCGGGACGCCCGCGGCCGAGGAGCACCCGTGGCAGGGGTGGACCGACCCGACGAAGGCCGAGGCGGGCGACCGCCTGCCCGGCGCGCAGTCGCGCTGGAGCTCGGGCAAGGACCTGTCGTTCACCCCCCTGCGGGCCGAGCGCGTGCTCGAGGTGGGCTACGACCACATGGAGGGCTCGCGGTTCCGGCACACGTCCCAGTTCAAGCGCTGGCGCCCGGACCGCGAGCCGGCGTCCTGCACCTACGAACAGCTCGAGGAGCCGGTCAGCTTCGACCTGGGCGAGCTGCTGCCGGGGGCTCCGGGGACGTCCTGACCCGGTCCACGGCCGCGCCCACGCCGTCCAGCACGGTCTCCAGCCCGAACCGGAAGTCGTGGTCCGGGCCCTCGGGCGCGACGTCGTCCGGCGGCTCCTGCTCGAACAGCCCCGACCCGAACAGCGACGCCGCCTCCGGGAACCGCTCAGGGCGCACCAGGCGCGCCATCGCCCGCCCGTACTCCTGCTCGACCTGACCCTGGTCCAGCCCCGACCCGGCGCGCGCCGCGGACATGTCCGCCGCGAGCTGTGACGCGGTGCGCACGTAGCCGCTGACCAGCGTCACGACACCCACCTTGGCCGCCCAGTCCAGGCCGGTCCCCCGCAGGGCCGCGAGGCCGGCGTCCAGCCGCGCCAGCTCGTACGGGCCCGACGGCGGCCCCTGCACCGGCAGGTGCGCGAGCCACGGGTGGCGCCGGTACATGGCGCGCACGCCGTACGCCCAGCCGCGCAGCGCGACACGCCAGGCGGGGTCACCGGGCGCGCCAGCGCCGTCCTCCTCCATCCCGGCGTCGGCCGGCCGGCTCCCGTAGTCCCCCATCAGCGCGAGCAGCTCGTCCTTGGAGCCGACGTACCGGTACAGCGACATGGGCGTCACGCCGAGCTCCCCGGCCACCTTGGGCAGGGTGACGCCAGCCAGTCCGTCCCGGTCCGCCAGCGCGACGGCGGCGGCGACCACCTGGTCCACGGTCAGGACGGCGCGCCGCCCGAGGTGCGACCCCGACGGCAGGCGCCACAGCCTGGCGATGTGCGCGGGGACGTCCCCCGCGGAGGGCGCGCCGGCGTCCGCTCGCGGGTCCCCTCCGGAAGGTTTCTGTGGCTCGGTCACGGGCCTCATGATCACACGTCCTCACGGTCGCGACGGTCCTGGCACGACCGTCCCGCTAATTACTGTACGTCTTATAGTTTCAGGTATATGTTAACGCCGAGCCAGCCGCCCGACCCGAAGGAGAGGCTCATGACCACTGCCGCAGACTCGGCACCCCGCAGCTCGACCCGACCCGCCGACCCCGGCCTGGAGCCCCACGCCGCACCGCGCGCCCGGGGCCCCGTCCTGCGCGCCGAGCGCGCCCTCGCCCCCGACCTCGCCCGCGGGGCGATGCTGCTCCTCATCGCGCTCGCCAACAGCGTGGGCTACTTCTTCGCGAACGCGCCCGGCCTGGACCCGACGCCGCACGGCGCGGAACGCCCGTGGATCGTGCTGCTGTTCCTGTTCGTGCACTCGCGCGCGTTCCCCTTGTTCGCGTTCCTCTTCGGCTACGGGCTGGTGCAGCTCGCCGCACGGCAGGACGCCGCGGGCGCGTCGCCCGCCGAGGTGCGGCGGATCCTCGTGCGCCGCAACGCGTGGCTGCTCGCCTTCGGCGCGGCGCACGGGCTGCTGCTGAACGCGGGCGACTTCCTGGGCGCGTACGGCCTAGTCGGGATCGCGTTCACGCTCCTGCTGCTGCGCCGCTCGACGCGGGTGTACCGGTTCGTGCCGGTGCTCGTCGCGCTCGAGGCCGCCGCCGCGCTCGTCCTGGCGGTGCTCGTGACCGGGCGGCTGCTCTCGGGCGGCCTCGTGGGCGCCGCGGACGCCGTCCCCTCGCCCACCAGCCCCATGCCGTCGGTCCTGGCGCCCACGTTCCTCGACTCCGTCGCGGCGCGCCTGGGCGAGTGGCCGGCGCACACCGCGACCGTGCTGCCCTTCATCCTGTTCGTGTGGATCGGGGCGTGGGCCGCACGCCGGCGGATCCTGGAGGAGCCGGGCGAGCACCTGACGCTGCTGCGCCGTGGCGCCGTGGGCGGGCTCGCGATCGGCGCCCTGGGCGGCCTCCCGATGGGCCTGCTCGCGGCAGGCTGGCTCCACCTCGACGCCGGCACCGCCGGCCTGGTGACCGTGCTGTACAACAACACCGGCACGCTCGGCGCCATCGGCTGGACCTGCCTGTTCGGCCTGCTGGCGCACCGGATCGCCCGGGCCCGGGCGGGCGCCGCGACCGGCACCACGGACGGCGCGCCGGGGGCCGAGGCATCCGGCCGGCTCGTGGACGCCGTCGCCGCGCTCGGCCGCCGCAGCCTGACCGGGTACCTGGTCCAGTCCGTGGCGTGGGTGGTGCTGACCGCGCCGTTCCTGCTGGACCTGCCCCGGCACGCGCCGAGCCCCACGTTCGCGGCGGCGGGCAGCGCGGTCGCCGTGTGGGCGCTCACCGTCGTCGGCGCCGCCGCCCTGGAGCGCCGCGGGAACCGCGGGCCGGCCGAGAACCTGCTGCGCCGCCTCACCTACGGGCGGCGCTGACGCGATCCGCCGTGCCGGTGGACACCGCGCGCCGATGAACCAACCGAGGGCCCGACCGCAGACGGTCGGGCCCCTCGGTTGGTTCCTGGTTCGCCGGCGATCAGACCGGCAGCTGCGGCCGCTCGACCGGCTTGGTACCGGTGATGCGGTGCACGTCGAACACGCCCTCGACCTTGCGCACGGCCGACAGGACCGTCGCGAGGTGCGCGGGTTCGGCCATCTCGAAGATGAACCGCGAGACCGCCAGCCGGTCGTCCGATGTCGAGACGAACGCCGACAGGATGTTCACGTGGTTCTCGGACAGCACGCGGGTCACGTCCGACAGGAGCCGCGACCGGTCGAGCGCCTCGACCTGGATCTGCACGAGGAACATCGTGTTCGCGCCCTGCGTCCACTCCACCTCGACCAGGCGCTCCGGCTGCTTGCGCAGCCCGTCCAGGTTCACGCAGTCCGTGCGGTGCACGCTCACGCCCTGGCCGCGGGTCACGAAGCCCACGATGTCGTCGCCCGGCACCGGGGTGCAGCACTTGGCGAGCTTGACCCACACGTCGGCGGACTCGGAGCCCTTGAGCATGACGCCCGGGTCGCCCGACCGCACGCGCCGGGCGGTGAGGCCACCCGGCCGGGCCGCCTCGGCGACGTCCTCCTCCGCGCCGTCCGCCCCGCCGAGCGCCTTGACGAGCTTCTCGACCACGTGGGCCGAGGAGATCTGCCCCTCGCCGACGGCCGCGTACAGCGCGGACACGTCCTGGTAGTTCATCTCGTCCGCGACCCCGACGAGGGTCTCGTGCGACATGAGGCGCTGGATCGGCAGGCCCTGCTTGCGCATGGCCTTGGCGATCGAGTCCTTGCCGGTCTCGACGGCCTCCTCGCGGCGCTCCTTGGTGAACCACTGCCGGATCTTGTTGCGCGCGCGCGGCGACTTCACGAACCCGAGCCAGTCGCGGCTCGGGCCGGCGGTCTCCGACTTCGAGGTGAGGATGTCGACGACGTCGCCGTTCTCCAGCGGCGAGTCGAGCGGCACCAGGCGGCCGTTCACGCGGGCGCCCATGGTGCGGTGGCCCACCTCGGTGTGCACCGCGTACGCGAAGTCGACGGGCGTGGCGCCGCCGGGCAGCGCCATGGCCGAACCCTTCGGCGTGAAGACGTAGACCTCGTCGCCGCCGATCTCGAACCGCAGCGAGTCGAGGAACTCCGCCGGGTCGGCGGTCTCCCGCTGCCAGTCCACGAGCTGGCGCAGCCAGGCCATGTCCTGGTTCTTCGGGTCGTTGCCGCCCGCCGCCGGCGTCTTCTCCTTGTACTTCCAGTGCGCCGCCACGCCGTACTCGGCGCGGCGGTGCATGTCGTGCGTGCGGATCTGGATCTCCACGGGCTTGCCGCCCGGGCCGATCACCGTCGTGTGCAGCGACTGGTACATGTTGAACTTCGGCATCGCGATGTAGTCCTTGAACCGGCCGGGGACCGGGTTCCACCGCGCGTGCATGGCGCCGAGCGCCGCATAACAGTCGCGCACGGTGTCCACGAGGACGCGCGTGCCGACCAGGTCGTAGATCTCCGCGAAGTCGTGGCCGCGCACGATCATCTTCTGGTAGATCGAGTAGTAGTGCTTCGGCCGGCCGGTCACGGTGGCCTTGATCTTCGCGCTGCGCAGGTCCGACTCGATCTGCCCGCGGACCACGCCGAGGTACTCCTCGCGGGCGGGGGCGCGCTCGGCCACCAGGTGCACGATCTCGTCGTACACCTTGGGGTACAGGGTCTGGAAGGAGAGGTCCTCCAGCTCCCACTTGATCGTGTTCATGCCCAGCCGGTGGGCCAGCGGCGCGTAGATCTCGACGGTCTCGCGCGCCTTGCGCTCCGCCGACTTGGACGGCACGTACTTCCAGGTGCGGGCGTTGTGCAGGCGGTCGGCCAGCTTGATGACCAGCACGCGGATGTCCTTGGCCATCGCCACGACCATCTTGCGCACGGTCTCGGCCTGCGCCGCGTCGCCGTACTTCACCTTGTCGAGCTTGGTCACGCCGTCGACGAGCAGCGCGACGTCGTCGCCGAACTCGCTGCGCAGCGTGTCCAGCGAGTAGTCGGTGTCCTCCACCGTGTCGTGCAGCAGCGCGGCCGCGATCGTGGTGCCCTCGAAGCCGAGCTCCGCGAGGATCGTGGAGACCGCGACGGGGTGCGTGATGTACGGGTCGCCGCTCTTGCGCATCTGCCCGCGGTGGGCCTTCTCGGCCACCACGTAGGCGCGCTCGATCAGGGCGACGTCGGCCTTGGGGTGGTTGCTGCGGATCGCCTGCAGCAGCGGCTCGATCGCCGCCGGGGTGCCGCCACCGATGCTGCGCACGCCCAGCCGCACCAGCCGGTTGCGCATCCGGTTGCCGCCCGGAGGGGTGGGCGGGTTCTTCTCGGGCACCGGAGCGCGTGACACCGTGTTCTCCGCCATGTACGCGCCTCCTTCCCCGGGATGAAACCCGGAGTCGCCAGTCTAGCCCTGGACCACTATTCGCCGTCCGACCCGGTCATTGACCGGACGGGGTGTCCACCCGCAGGAGAGTATCGACGTTGTGGCCCTGGAGCCTGTCGCGCCCGTGAAGCGCCTCCAGCTCGATCAGGAAGGCGAGCCCGGAGACGACCCCACCGCACTGCTCCACCAGCTCTGCTGCGGCCGCCGCGGTACCGCCCGTGGCGAGAACGTCGTCGATGATGAGAACGCGCGCACCGGGGGTGAGTGTTCCCGAGCGCAGCTCGATGGCCGCGGAGCCGTACTCCAGGTCGTACGAGACGCTGTGCGTGGGCGGCGGGAGCTTGCCCGCCTTGCGCAGGGGCAGGAAGCCCAGGCCGAGCGCGTGGGCCACGGGGGCGCCGAGCAGGAAGCCGCGGGCCTCCATGCCGGCCACCACGTCCACGCCGTCGGCCAGCGCGAGGCGCGTGAACGCCTCCACGACGTCGGCCAGGCCCTGGGCGTCGGCCAGCAGGGGCGTGATGTCCTTGAAGAGGACGCCGGGAGAGGGAAAGTTCGGGACGTCCGCGATCAGGTCGCGAACGCGCGTCGCCCTCTCCGGCACCAGGCC
>NZ_JBHWZO010000250.1:0-9256 GCF_042728455.1 Promicromonospora sp. NPDC060204 | reverse complement strand
GCACAGAGTTGTGCCGACCTCGATGCAGACTGCCGACCTGCAAGGAGACTGCCGACCTCAGCCCCGACCGACCTCGCCTTGCGTTCGAGCGCGCTCCAATCCCTAGCGTCGCCATCATGACGACCGACGGCACCGCCACGAACGGCAACGCAATGAACACCGGCACGACCAACACCGGCACGACCAACATCAGCACGACCACGAACAGCGCCTCGACGACGACCGCCAACACCAAGACCTGGCTCATCACCGGCGCGAGCTCCGGCCTCGGCCTCGCCCTGGCGGAGGCCGCCCTCCAGGCTGGCGAGCGGGTCGTCGGCACTGCGCGCCGGGCCGACCGGTTCGACGCGCTCCGGGAGCGGTACGGCGAGCGGCTGCTCCCGGTGGAGCACGACGTCCGGGACACGGCCGGGGCGGCCGCCGTCGTGGACCAGGCCCTGGACACGTTCGGCCGCATCGACGTGCTGGTCAACAACGCCGGCGCGGGACAGGTCGGGACCGCCGAGGAGATCGGCGACGCCGCGCTGCGCGACATGCTCGACCAGCACCTGTTCGGCCCGGCGGCCTACGTGCGGGCGGTCCTGCCGCACCTGCGGGCGCGCGGCGCGGGCGCGATCGTGCAGATGAGCAGCCAGGGCGGGCGCATGTCGTTCCCCGCGGTCGGTAGCTACTCGGCCGGGAAGTTCGCGCTGGAGGGCTGGTCCGAGGCGCTCGCCGGCGAGGTCGCCCCGTTCGGCGTCCGCGTGCTGATCGTGGAGCCCAGCCGGTTCCGGACGGCGTTCAACGCGGACGGCGTCCTCCACACCGCGGCCGCCGACCCCGCCTACGACGCCGTGGCCGGCGCCGTCCGCGCGAACATGGCCGAGGCCCACGGCAGTCAGGAGGGCGACCCGGCCCGCGCCGCCGTCGTCGTCCGCCGCGTGCTGGTCGCGCCCGACGCGCCGCTGCGCCAGCCGCACGGCGCGGAGGCGGTCCGCAACCTGCGGCGTGCCTACGCGTACGCGGCGGACGACGTCGAGAAGTGGGCCAGTGCGTCCGCTTCGGCGGACTTCCCGGGCGTGCCCGCGGCCGTGCGGGCCTTCTGATGAGCCGCACGCCGGGCAGTTCGGAACGACGCCGGGTCCGCCCGCTCGGAGCCGTCCCGGCATGTTCCGGTCCGGCAAGACCCGATTCGGCGACGCCCGGTCCGGCAAGACCCGATTCGGCGAGGCCGGCGCCGCCTAGGCTGGTGGGCATGGCAACCGACGACCTGATGGCGCGCGCCCTGGCGGCGCTGGGGGAGGACGGCGCGCCGTCGGCCGACGTGATCCACGCCCTCGCGGACGCCGACGCGGTGTCCGGACCCCTGCCGATCGCCGAGGCCGCCGCCTACCTCGACGTCTCGCCGCACACGCTGCGCTACTACGAGCGCGCGGGCCTGGTCGAGGTGGGCCGCGACGCCGCCGGGTACCGGCTGTACGATGCCGCGGCGCTGCGCCGGCTCGTCTTCGTCACCCGGATGCGGCTGTCGGGCATGCCGATGCGCGACGTGCAGCACTACATCACCCTGGTCGACGCCGGGAAGCAGACCGAGCCCGAGCGCCTCGACCTCCTGCTGGAGCACCGCGACACGATCCGGCGCCGGATCCGGGAGCTGAACCTCTCGCTGGTCGCCACGGAGTACAAGATCGCGACCTACGGCGGCGCCACGGGCCCGGATGCCGGGGGCTCAGATGTCACAGGCCCGGACGTCCCTGGCCCGGACGTCACACGCCCAGACGACTAGCTCGGTCAGGAACCGCCCGCCCTCGCGATCCCCTTTGAGGCCAGGGTTTCTTCGCTTTGAACTGTCCCAAAGCGAAGAAACCCGGGCCTCAAAGAGAATGTCCGACGCCGGTCGCCCGGCCGCCGGTGCCGCCCGGCAACCCCCACCGCCGGCCCCTCACACCTCCCGCGCCTCCGCGCTCGACCGGCGCGTCCGGAGCACCGCCTCCGCCTCGTACCGCACCGACTCCGTGCGCCCCGCCAGCCGTTCCAGCAGCAGCCGCACCGCCTCCCGGCCGAGCGTGATGCCGCTCTGGTCCACGCTGCTCAAGGACACCAGCGGGTGCCGCGCGATCGGCACGTCGTCGTAACCGACCACCGACACGTCGCTCGCGTCGAGCCCGGCCTCCGCGACGGCGCTCAGCACGCCGATGGCCAGGGTGTCGTTGCCCGCGAAGATCGCGGTCGGACGGTCGGGGGAGGCGAGCAGGTCGAGCGTGGCCGCGTGCGCCTCGGAACCGTCGAACATCGTGTGTACTACACGCGGCGACAGCCCGGCCGCCGTCATGCGCTCGCGGTAGACGGCGGTGCGCACCACGTGCGGCTCGGCCCCGGCCTGACCCGCCCACGGCGGCTCGGGCCGCGACGGGTGGATGGTCAGGTGGACGATGCGCCGGTGGCCGAGGTCGAACAGGTGCGTCATGACCTGCTCGGCGCCGGAGCGGTCGTCGCCGGTGATGGTGTCGTAGCGGTCGGACCGGTCGTGCCGCCCGATCATCACCAGCGGCGTGCGCTCGGCGACCCGTTCGAGCCAGGCGGGGTCGACGCGCGGGGAGATGGCCACGATGCCGTCGACCTGGCGGTCGGCGAGGCTGTTGATCGCCACGTCGCCCTTCTGGTCGCGCCCGAGCGGCGCGATGATCATCTGGTACGGGGTGCCCTGGAGCGCCTCGGTGGCGCCGTCCACGATCATCGTCAGGAAGTCGTTGCCCACCTGCGGGATCTCGAACCCGAGCGTGAAGCTCGCCCCGCGCATGGCGCGCGCCGCGACCCGCGGCCGGTACTCCAGGCGCTCGATCGCGGCCTCGACCTGCGCGCGCATGTGGGGGCTGACGCCGTAGGCGTTGCGGATCACCTTGGAGACCGCGGCCCGGGAGACGCCGGCCTCGTGGGCGACGTCCTGGATGGTCGAGGGCCGGGTCCGGCGCGTCGGGTGGGTGCTCATCGTGAGGCCATCCTGCCTGTGTAGATCGGTTGACACCAGAAATGGCGCCCCGCTAGCGTGCTCCCACTGAAAGGATTCATCGGTGGCAGTGTAGATCGCTCTACACCCATCGTTCCATGCGTCTCTACAAGGAGGTAGAGAGATGTCCCGTGCACTTCGAACCCGCAGGTTCACCCGCCCCGCCGTCGCGGCCACCGCGCTCACGGCCCTCGCCCTGGCCGGCTGCTCGGCGTCGGCCGAGGGTGACGGCACCACCGAGATCACGTTCCTCACGACCAACGACGCGCCCAACCCCGAGACCGCCGACGCCCTGGTCGAGGCGTTCGAGGCGGAGCACCCCGACGTCAAGGTCACCGTCGAGATCCGGCCCGGCGGCACCGAGGGCGACAACCTGGTCAAGACCCGGCTCTCGACCGGCGAGATGGCCGACGTGTTCTTCTACAACTCGGGCTCCCTGCTCCAGGCCCTCAACCCGGACTCCACGCTGGTGGACCTGAGCGACCAGGAGTGGGTCGGCTCGCTCACCGAGGAGTTCCTGCCCGTGGTGAGCACCGACAACGGCATGTACGGCGCGCCGCTGGGTGCCTCGTTCGCCGGCGGCGTCGTCTACAACAAGCCGGTGTACGAGAAGCTCGGGCTGGAGGTCCCGCAGACCTGGGACGAGTTCATGGCGAACAACGCGACGATCGCTGCCGAGGGCGACGGCGTCGCCCCGGTCATCCAGACCTACGGCGAGACCTGGACCAGCCAGCTCTTCGTGCTGGGCGACTTCGCCAACGTGACCGCCGTCGACCCCGAGTGGGCCGACCAGTACACGGCGCACCAGCGTTCCTACGCCGAGGAGCCCGCCCTTCTCGGCTTCCAGCACCAGCAGGAGGTGGCCGAGGCGGGGTACTTCAACGAGGACTTCCCGTCCGCCACGTTCCCCGACGGCGCCCGCATGGTCGCCGAGGGCGAGGGCGCGCACTACCCGATGCTGTCGAACGTGATCCAGACGATCCTGCAGAACACGCCGGACGCCGTGAACGACATCGGCTTCTTCGCGCTCCCCGCGCAGGACGCGGAGAACACGCAGGCCACGATCTGGCAGCCCAACGCGCTGTACGTCCCGCGCTCCACGGAGGGCGCGGAGCTGGAGGCGGCCAAGGAGTTCGTGGCCTTCGCGAACAGCGAGGCCGGGTGCGACATCCAGAACGAGCTGCTGCCGCCCGCCGGCCCCTACGCGGGCACGTGCGAGGTGCTCGACACCGCCCCGCCGATGCTGGACGACATCCAGGCCTACTTCGACGAGGGCCGCGCCGCCAACGCGCTGGAGTTCCTCTCGCCGGTCAAGGGCCCGAACCTGGAGAAGGTGACGGTCGAGGTGGGCTCCGGGATCAAGACCGCCGAGGAGGCCGCCGAGTTCTACGACCAGGACGTCGAGAACCAGGCCCGTCAGCTCGGCCTCGAGGGCTGGTAGGCCGCTCGTGGCGGCAACACTGACCGAGGTGCGGCCCGCCCGGCGCCGTCGGACGGCGGGCTCCACCTCGGCCACCCAGCGCAGCATCTACCCGTCCTGGTTCTACCTGCCGGCCGGCGTGCTCTACCTGGTCTTCTTCGCGGTGCCGACGTTCGCGTCGTTCTGGTTCAGCCTGACCCGCTGGACCCTGTTCGACACCGAGTTCATCGGCCTGGACAACTTCGTCCAGTTCTTCGCGGAGCCGCAGCTCTCGCGCGGTTTTGTGAACACGTTGGTCTACGGCTTCGTGACGTCGGGCGCCAAGGTGGTGCTCGGGCTGGCGCTCGCGGTGCTGCTCACCTCGCAGCTCGTGGGCCGCGGCTACCTGCGCTCGGTCGTGTTCTTCCCGGTGCTGGTCTCCACGATCGGCGTCGGCATCACCTTCAAGGCCCTGCTCGACCCGTTCGACGGCGTGGTCAACACGATGCTCGCCACGTTCGGCATCGAGGGCCCGGGGTGGTTCACCGACCCGAACCAGGCGCTGCTGACGATCGCGGCGGTCGACGTCTGGAAGGGGCTCGGCATCGCGACGCTCATCTACATCGCGGGCATCGTCGCGATCCCGCAGGAGTACTACGAGGCCGCGCGGGTCGACGGCGCGGGCCGGTGGCAGCAGTTCCGCTCCATCACGCTGCCGCTGGTCCAGCCCGCGACGGCCACCGTGATCATCCTGTCGCTGATCGGCGGCCTGCGGTCGTTCGACCTCATCTGGGCGACGACGGGCGGCGGCCCCGGGTTCACCAGCGACGTCATCGGGTCCGTCATCTACAAGCAGTACCAGGCCGGGTTCTACGGGCTGTCGACGGCGGGCAACGTGATCCTGTTCCTCGTGGTCACGGCGATCATGGTGCCGGTCTCCCTGCTGCTCAACCGCAAGGAGGTCGACCGATGAGGCGCGCCGGTTCGTGGGCCACGGGCGTCGTGGCCATCGTCGTGTCGGTGGTGGTCTTCCTGGTGCCGTTCGCCTTCATCTTCCTGACGGCGGCCAAGGACGCGTCGTCGGCCTCGCGCCTGGAGTTCTCCTGGCCGGAGCAGTGGGCGTTCTTCGACAACCTGACCGAGGTGCTCACCACCCGCGACGGGATCGTGGTGCGGGCCTTCCTCAACTCGACCGTGCTGACCGTGGTGAGCGTGGCCGTCATGGTGGTGCTCGCGGCGATGGTCGGTTACCTGCTGCAGCGGCGGAGGTCCCGGCTCAACCCGATCGTGAACTTCTTCGTGCTGGCGGGGCTCATCGTGCCGCCCGCCGTGGTGCCGACCATCTGGGTGCTGCAGCAGACGGGGCTGTTCAAGACGATGCCGGGCCTGATCCTCATCGAGGCGACGTTCGGGCTCTCGTTCTGCATCCTGCTGTTCCGCGCGTTCGTGGCGACCATCCCGCGCGAGCTCGACGAGGCGGCGATCATCGACGGCGCCGGGCCGCTACGGCTCTTCTTCGCCGTCATCCTGCCGCTGCTGCGGCCCGTGATCATCACGATCGTCGTGGTGCAGGCGGTCAACGTGTTCAACGACTTCACCAACCCCCTGTACTTCCTGCCGGGGGACGAGAACGCGACCGTGCAGCTCACGCTCTACAACTTCCAGAGCCAGATGGTCAGCCAGTTCAACCTGCTGTTCATGGACATCCTGCTGATCACGGTGCCGCCGCTGGTCATGTACATCTTCTTCAACCGCCAGATCGTGGCCGGCATGACGTCCGGCGCGGTCAAGGGCTGAAAGGGGCCACCGATGGAGACCCACCACACCGACACCCAGACCACCGGCAGCACCCGCGTCCGCGAGGTGCGGGTCGAGCGCCGGACCGACGGCGCCTTCGCCGACACCCCCACCCCGCGCCTGAGCTGGACCGTTGAGTCCGACGCGCCCGGCTGGTGGCAGGCCGGCGCCGAGATCCGGCTCGACGGCGACCAGGTGCGCACCCTGGAGACCGACGAGTCCCGGTTCGTGCCCTGGCCGTTCGAACCGCTGACGCCGCACGCCCGGCACGCCCTGGAGGTCCGGGTCACGGGCACGGACGGCGCCACCTCGCCCTGGAGCGAGCCCGTCACCGTGCGCAGCGTCTTCCTGGCCGACGGCGAGTGGGCGGCCGCCTTCGTCGGCCTCGCCGATCCGCCCGACGACGCCGCGCCCGGCCTGCTGCGCACCGAGCTCGACCTGCCCGGCGACGTCGTCCGCGCCACCCTCTACGCCTCCGCCCACGGGGTCTACCAGGTCGAGATCAACGGCCAGGACGTGGACGACGCCGTGCTCAAGCCCGGCTGGACCGCCTACCAGCACCGTCTGGTGCACGAGGCCACCGACGTCTCCGCGCTGCTGCGGGCCGGCGCCAACGCCGTCGGCATCCGGCTGGCCGGCGGGTGGTGGACCGAGAAGTACGGCTTCCACGGCGCCGCCCGGACCTTCTACGGCGACCAGCCCGCCGCGGCCGTGCAACTGCACGTCGAGCTCGCCGACGGGACCACCCGCGTGCTCGTCACCGGTCCGGACTGGCGCGGCGCGGCGACCGGCGTCGTCGTGGCCAGCGGCATCTACGCGGGCGAGCGGGTCGACGCCGGCCGCGCCGTCCCCGGCTGGAGCCTGCCCGGGTTCGACGACGCGGCGTGGGCGCCCGTGCGCGTGGACCCGTCCGACGTCGTGCCCGAGCCCGCGATCGCCGAACCCGTGCGGCGCGTCGACGAGGTCGCGGTCCGCGAGGTGATCACCACGCCGTCGGGGCGCACGGTGCTCGACCTCGGGCAGAACGTCGTGGGCCGGCTCCGCGTGCGGGTGGCGGGGGAGCGCGGGCACGTGATCACGCTGCGGCACGCCGAGGTGCTGGAGCACGGCGAGCTCGGCGTCCGCCCCCTGCGCCACGCCGCGGCCACCGACCACCTCGTGCTCTCCGGCGGCGAGGACGTCTTCGAGCCCGAGTTCACGTTCCACGGGTTCCGGTACGCCGAGGTGGACGGCTGGCCCGGGGAACTCGACCTGGAGACGGCCCGCGCGGCCGTGACCGCCGTCGTCATCAGCAGCGACATGCGCCGCACCGGGTGGTTCGAGAGCTCCGACGAGCGCGTGAACACGCTGCACGAGAACGTCGTGCGGGGCATGCGCGGCAACTTCGTCTCCCTGCCCACCGACTGCCCCCAGCGCGACGAGCGCCTCGGTTGGACCGGCGACATCCAGGTCTTCGGCCCCACCGCGAGCTACCTCTTCGACAGCGACGCGTTCCTCGCCTCCTGGCTGCGCGACGTCGCCGCCGAGCAGGCCGACCGCGGCGGCGTCTGCCCCGTCGTCGTGCCGTTCGTGCTGCCGTTCGGGGCCCAGCCCGCCGCCGCGTGGGGCGACGCCGCCACCGTCGTCCCCACGACCCTGCACGAACGGTTCGCCGACCGCAGGGCGCTCGCGGAGCAGTACCCGAGCATGCGGGCCTGGGTCGACGTGCTGCTTGGCATCGCCGGGGACCGGCTGCTGTGGGAGGGCATGTTCCAGTTCGGCGACTGGCTCGACCCGGACGCGCCGCCGGACGATCCGGCTGGCGCCAAGGCCGACCCCGACATCGTGGCCAGCGCGTACCTGGTGCGCTCGCTACAGCTCGTCACGGCGGCGGCCCACGAGGTGGGCGACGCAGAGGGAGTCACGCGGTACGGGGACCTGGCCGAGCGGGCGCGGCGGGCCTGGGTGGCGGAGTACACGACGCCGGCCGGCCGGATCGTCTCCGACGCCCAGACCGCCTACGCGCTGGCCATCGTGTTCGACCTCGTGGACGGCGCGACCCGGGCGGTGATGGGCGACCGGCTGGCCTGGCTCGTCCGCCGGGCCGGCTACCGGATCGGCACCGGGTTCGTGGGCACGCCGATCATCCAGGACGCGCTGACGAGCACCGGGCACGCCGTCGTCGCCGCCCGGCTGCTGCTCCAGACCGGCGTGCCGTCCTGGCTGTACGCCGTGACGATGGGCGCCACCACGGTCTGGGAGCGGTGGGACAGCATGCTGCCGGACGGCAGCATCAACCCCGGGGAGATGACGTCGTTCAACCACTACGCCTTCGGGGCCGTGGCGGACTGGCTGCACCGCACCGTGGCGGGGCTCGCCCCGGACGCGCCCGGCTACCGGCGGCTGCGGATCGCGCCCGTGCCGATCGCGGGGCTGGACCACGCCGCGACGCGCTTCGAGACGCCGTACGGCCTCGCGGAGGCGGGCTGGGCGGAGCGGGACGGCCAGATCGTGGTGCACGCGGTGGTGCCGCCGAACACGACGGCGGTGGTGGTGCTGCCGGGTGCCGGTGCCGGGAGTGCTGGCGGTGGCGGTGCGGGAGCGGACGGCGGAGCCGGTGCCGGCGTCGGTGCCGGCGCGCGCGAGTTCCAGGTGGGCGCCGGCCGGCACGAGTGGACCGTGCCCGACCCGCGCGACCGGTCCGTCCCGCCGCCGGTCACACTCGCCTCCACGCTAGGCGCCGTCGCCGACGACCCGGAGGCGTTCGAGACCGTGCTGGCCGCCGTCGAGGCCGCGGACACCGGGCAGACCGGAGCCCTGCGCTCGCTCAAGGAGTGGACCGACCAGCGCACCCTGGAGGAGGAGCTGGTCCGGCTCCCGTCCGGCGCCCCCGACCAGGTGCGGACGGCGCTCGACGAGCTCAACGCCCGCCGCGCGGCGGTGGTCGCGCCCGCCCGCTGAGCAACCTCCCCTTTGAGGCCCAGGTTTCTTCGCTTTGAGTCGCCCCAAAGCGAAGAAACCCGGGCCTCAAGGGGGAGGGGGCTTCAGCGGTCTGTCGACAGCTTGGCTGGCTGGGTCGGCAGTTTGCACCGCAG
>NZ_JBHWZO010000249.1:0-9259 GCF_042728455.1 Promicromonospora sp. NPDC060204 | reverse complement strand
CGGGTTTCTTCGCTTTGAGCCGCCGCAAAGCGAAGAAACCCGGGCCTCGAGGGGGAGGGCGGCTGGCGGCGGTGCGGCTCATGCCGGCGAGACGGTCGGCCGCGTGGCGGCCTGCCGTTGCGTATACGCACTGATGCCTGTCATCCCCTGCGAAGGGATGTCTTTCCTGACAAAGTCAACCCATCAAGAGTGGGTGCCCGGGCTCGACGCCGCGGTGTGCTCATAACACGTGCGTTATGGTGGAGGCATGGATGTGGAACGTCGTCCTGCTCGAGGAAGTTGATGCCTGGTTCCTCGACCTGGTCCGGACGGAGGACCCGGTGGCCGAGCATGTCGCCGCGGCGATCGAACTGCTCGCCCGGACCGGCCCCTCCCTCGGAAGGCCCGCGGTTGACTCGATCAAGGGGTCGACGGTCCACAACCTGAAGGAGCTCCGCGCGAGCACCGTCCGCGTCCTGTTCGCCTTCGATCCGGCCCGTAGGGCGGTTCTGCTCGTCGCGGGGGACAAGGCGGGGCGATGGGATGAGTGGTACCGGGCGACCATCCCGGTGGCTGAGCATCGATATGAGCAGTGGCTCATCGGTGAGTACGACGAGGAGGTGTGACAGATGGCTCGTTCATGGAACGAAGTGAAGGCCGACGCGGTCGCGACCGGCCTGGACGAAGCGCGAACGGCAGAGATCATGGCCGAGATGCGCGAGCAGGTGCGCGCGTACAAGCTCGCTGACATCCGCCGGTCCCAGCACATGACGCAGGCCGTGATCGCGCAGGGGATGGGCGTCGCGCAGCCACGGGTGTCCGCGATCGAGCACGGCCGACTCGACTCGACCGAGCTGGGCACGCTGCGGTCGTACGTGGAGGCCCTCGGCGGCCGGCTGCGGGTGATCGCGGACTTCGGTGACGAGTTCGTCGTCGTGCAGGGCTGACGCCTCAGTACGACGGCTTGTCCGGGGTGCGCTCGCCGACCGGGACCTCGACCGCCAGGGTGTTGCCGTCCTGGGCGAGCGGGCACGTCCAGGCCGGGTCGTAGGCGCAGGAAGGGTTGTAGGCGAAGTTGAGGTCGAGCACCAGGTCGCCGACGCCGAAGTCGTCGGGGCCGCCGCCCTCGCCCCCGTCGGACCCGCCGGTGTGCCCGAGCCAGGAGCCCTTGATCGTGTCGATGAGGTAGCGGCCGCCGCCGTAGGTGCCGCCGGGCGGGCCGGCCAGCGCGTCCTTGATCGGCACGAACAGGCCGCCGCCGTAGGAGGCGAGGCGCCAGACGTCGAGGGTGCCGAGGTCGCCCAGGGCGTCGGACCCCAGGGCGACCGTGCCGAGCAGCTCGAACGGCACGACGCCGTCGGTCCCGGTGGGGACGTCGAGGCGGCGCGGCGCGCCGTCGGGCCCGGGCTCGGCGGGCACGATCGGGGCGCTCAGGCGCCAGGCCGGGTCGTACGGGGTGACGGTCAGCCCGGTGAAGCCGGGCCGCTCCTCCGGCAGGATCGGCGAGACCGGGTGGGTCGCGAAGAGCTCGTCCCGGGCGGCGATCCAGCCCGCGTGCGCGGCGGCCGGGTTCACGACGGCGCGGGTGCGGGCCTCGGCGTACAGCGCGAAGACGCGCCGCCGCCAGTCCGCGGTCTGGAGCGCTGTGATGGCCGGTGAGGTGGTGGCGGCGTGCGTCATGCGTCCGACACTACCCACCGCCGCTGACACCCTGCCGGGCGGCTGCGGGTCAGCGGCGCTCGAACAGCTCGTAGACCCGGTCCAGGCGGTCGTAGGCCTCCTCGAACCACTCGTCGGACACGGGTACTGCGGTCGTCACGTCCGTGAGCAGACTCATCGTGTCGCTGACGGTGACGACGAGCATGTTGTCGTGCTCCCAGCGGACGTGCACCTCGGTCGCCTTCTGGTCCGCGCGCCAGGCGACGTCCTGCCCCAGGTCCAGCGCGTCGAGGGCCTCCCGCCAGGCGTCCAGGTCATCGTCGCCGACGAGTGTCGGCAGCGCGCCCCGCACACCACGCCCGGCCGCGAGATCCCCGCAGTCGATCTCGATCGTGCCGGTTGCCTCGATGGCGCGTCCGTCCTGAGGGGCGAGCGAGTCGATGCGGAGCGCCACGACGTTGCCATCGGTCCCGAAGCGGAAGAGCTCGCACGGCAGTCCTGCGGGTTGACCCGCATCCTGTGATGTCACGGGCGCGAGTCAACCACGACCCACCGACACCCGGGATCAGGCCTTCGGCGTCAGCCGGATGACCGGCATCTCCCGGTCCGTCGTCTGCTCGTAGCGGCGGAAGTTCGCCGCCTCGGCGGTGATGCGCTGCCACGCCTCGGCGCGTTCCGTGCCGTGCAGCTCACGGGCGGTCACCGCGACCTTGCGGCCGCCCAGCTCGACCGTCAGCCGGTCGGGGTGGGCGGCCACGTTGAGGTACCAGGCCGGGTTGGTCGCCGCGCCCCAGGCGGAGGCGACGACGAGCCAGGAGCCGTCAGGCCCGGGGAACCACGCGAGCGGCGTCGGCCGGGCCTGTCCGCTCTTGCGCCCGACGGTGGTCAGGACCAGGAGGTTCTTGCCCATGGTCGTGGCCGTGGTGCGCCGGGCGTGCCCTGCCATCAGGCGGTTCAGCCAGCGGAACACGGGCCCGGGCACTCGCGCGCCGCGGGTGCCGGTCGGGTGGGAGAAGCTCATGGAGCGATCCTCGTCGGTGGTCGGGTGCGGCCGCCGGGAATCATGCCAGAGGTCAGGGCTTCGGCGTCAGGTGGATCACGGGGATCTCCCGGTCGGTGGTCTGCTCGTACTTGCGGAAGCCCGGGGACTCGTCGGTGATCTGCTTCCAGACCTGCGCGCGCTCCGTGCCGTGCAGCTCGCGCGCGGTCACCGCGACCTTGCGGCCCGCCAGCTCGACGGTCACCTGGTCCGGGTGCGCCGCGAGGTTGAGGTACCAGGCGGGGTTGGCCTGCGCGCCGGCCGCCGACGCCGCGATGAACCAGCCGCCGTCGGGCGCGACGAAGTAGCCGACCGGGTTCTCGCGGGGCTCGCCGCTCTTGCGGCCGATCGTGGTCAGCACCAGCAGCGACATGCCCATCGTCTTGCCGTCCGTGCGCCGGGCACGGCGGGCGATCAGCCTGTTGAAGAAGCGGGTGGACCGGCCCGGCTGCCGCGCGCCGCGCGTGCCGGTCGGATGGGTGAAGCTCATGGTGCTGCCTCCGCTGGGGCGTCCGAGAAGAAGTTCGTGCCATTGACTATACATGGCACGAACCATGTTGGCTGTGTACCTTTGACGAGTGATGCCCGACGAGACTCCCGACGCCTTGCCGGGCTGCGCCGCGCACGGCATCGGGGGCATGCCCGAGCTCGTGGAGCTCGCCGTGGTGCTGACCGCCACCGTCGCGCGCGTCGCCGAGCAGCACGAGCTCACGCCCATGCAGGGCCGGCTGCTCTGCGGCCTCGGCGACCAACCCCAGCGCATGGTCGACCTGGCGCAGCTCCTGGGGATCGAGAAGGCGGCGCTCACGGGCCTCGTCGACCGGGCCGAGCGGCGCGGGCTGCTGGAGCGCGGCCCGGTTCCCGGCGACCGCCGGGCCGTCCAGGTGTCGCTGACCGACGCCGGGACCCAGGCGGTGGCCGCCTTCGAGGCCGGTGTCACGAGCGCGCTCGACGGCCTGCTGGCCACGCTGCCCGCCGGGGACCGGCCGGAGTTCCGCCGGCTGGCGTCGGCCGTGGTCCTGGCGGCCCGGGGTGCGCGCGCGGCCTAGGATCACGGGGTGCTGCGACTCTCCGACGTCACCTACCTCGTCCGCGACCACGACGAGGCGATCACCTTCTTCGTCGACATCCTCGGGTTCGCCCTGCGGGAGGACGAGACGAATGCGGCCGGCCGCCGCCGCGTCGTCGTCGGCCCCGCGGAGGGCGGGACCGGCCTCGTTCTCGCGCTGCCGGGCGCCGACGACGTCGTCGGGCGGCAGGCGGGCGGGAAGGTCGCCTTCTTCCTCGAGACCGACGACTTCGCCGCCCAGCACGCGCGGATGGTCGCGGCGGGCGTGCGGTTCCGCGAGGAGCCGCGGTACGAGGCGTACGGGACGGTCGCCGTCTTCGAGGACCTTTACGGCATGCCGTGGGACCTGATCGAGCCGCCGTCGGGCGCGTGAGCCCTCAGGCCGCGTCAAGACCGAAGGCCCCCGGGGGCGTACCCCGGGGGCCTTCGGTGTGGCGGAGCGGGTGTCAGCCGCAGTGCTCGAACGGGCTCGTGTAGCTGGTGGACCCCACCGAGCCGCCCCACTTGACGCAGGTGCCGGGCGCGGACCGCTTGACCGGGCCGGCGTAGTACCCGTAGCTGCCGGAGTCGGTGGTGCGCGAGGCGCCCTGCGGCTCCAGGAAGGCCGAGACCGCGCTCGGGGTGCCGAGGTTGGTCGACTTCAGCGTGACCACGCAGTTGCTGCCGGTCCCGGAGTTGTACAGCAGGTAGGTCCGGCCCACCGTGCCGAGCGCGGCCTGGTCGACCACCGCGAAGCCGCTGCCGCAGACTTCCGTCGGCGTGTACGGGTTGTTCGACCCGCAGGCGTTGGTGCTGGTCACGGCCTTCTTCTGGCCCACGGAGACGGTCACGCCGTCGACGGTCGGCGAGGTGTCCACGACGCCGGCCGAGCTGCGCTGCTCGTAGTGCAGGTGCGGCGCGTCGGAACCGCCGGTCGAACCGACCGTCCCGATGACGGTGCCCTGGCTGACCGACATCGTCTGGCCCGGGTTGCGCACCATCGTGGCCAGGTGGGCGTACCGCGTGCGGGTGCCGTCGCTGTGCACGATCTGCACCCACTTGCCGTAGCTGGTGCTGCCCTCGTCGTCGAAGGTGGCGGTGCCGCCGGCCGTGGCCCGGACCGTCTCGCCGTTGACGGCGTCGCTGCCGTAGGTCTGCCAGTCGATGGAGCCGTTGGGGCTGTGGCCCCCGCTCCAGTTGTTGGCGTAGAACGTCTTGCTGCAGCTGAAGGGCGACTTGTGGGAGATCGCCAGCACGCCGGCGCCGCCACCCGGCGTCGTCGGGGAGGCCGTGGCCGACGCCGTCGGCGAGGCGACCAGGGCGAGCGCGGCCAGGGCCGCGAGCGCCCACTGCCTGGCGGATCTTCTGCGGAACGGGGAGTTGCCTGTCATTGGTGCTCTCCATCCTGAGGTCTGACTCTTGGTCTGACGCAGGAAGGCTGGCACGGCGCCGGGCCGGTGCCCATGGGGAGTACTGCCCGTGGACGGCTCGCCGGTGGGTGTGGCCGGTCAGCCGGTGACCCGGCCGGCGCCGCCGTCGACGGTGACGGTCTCGCCGTCGCGCAGCGTCGTCGTGGCGCCGGGTACCGCGAGCACCGCGGGGATGCCCTGCTCGCGGGCCACGATCGCGGCGTGCGACAGGACGCCGCCGGTCTCGGTGACCACGGCGGACACCAGGCCGAGCAGGGCGGTCCAGGACGGTTCGGTGAAGCGGCACACGAGCACGTCACCGGGGCGCACGCGGGTGAAGTCGTCCGGTCCGTGCACCACGCGTGCGGGCCCGGACGCCCGGCCCGGGCTGCCGGGGGTCCCGGCCAGTTCGACGACGAAGCTGTCCGACATGACTTTCTCCTTCGGCGACCGTTTCGCGTTGACACTCTCCACCGGACGATGCACGGTGCACCGTGTGACCCGTATCCCGGTGCCCGGCCGATCCTCTCAGCCCGAGCTGCTCGTTCTCCACTCCGTCCGGATCCAGGGCATGGCGGACGACGACGCCGTGGCCGCGCGGTTCGGCCTCGATCCGGCGGAGACCAGCGAGACGCTGCTCGACGACGAGGCGTACGGCTGGGTCCGGCGGGCGGCGTTCGGGACCACGGCGGGCTGGTCGCTGACGGAGCGCGGCCGCGCCGAGGACGACCGGCTCCTCGCCCTGGAGCTGGCCGAGTCGGGGGCGCGGGCCGTCGTCGAGGAGGTGCACGAGGCCTTCGGGCCCCTGAACGCCCGCCTGCTGCAGGCGTGCACCGACTGGCAGCTGCTCCCCGCGGAGGACGACCGGCTCGCGCCGAACACGCACACCGACGCGGACTGGGACGCGCGCGTGCTGGACGAGCTCGCGGCCCTGGGCGGCGAGCTGGCGCCGCTCGTCTCCTCGCTCGCCGCGGTGCTGGCCCGGTTCGACGGGTACGACACGCGGTTCGAGCGGGCGCTCGACCGGGCGCGCGCCGGGCAGGGCGAGTGGGTGGCCGGGACCGGTATCGCGTCGTGCCACGCCGTGTGGATGGAGCTGCACGAGGACCTGCTCTCGACGCTGGGGATCCCGCGCGGTGCGTGACGGCCCGTGGTGCTGGCCGCCCCGCGGGACGGCCCGCGCGGTGCGTAGTACCTGGTCCGGCCGCTAGGTTCGTCGCATGGCGACCCGACACCTGTACCTGGCCCGGCACGGCGCGGCGGACGCGTTCGGCGAGCTGACCGACGTCGGACGGCGGCAGGCGGAGCTGTTGGGTGCGCGGCTGTCCGCGCTGCCGGTCGACGCGGTGTGGCACTCGCCGCTGCCGCGCGCTACGGCGAGCGCGCGCGTGCTCGGCGAGCACCTGCCGGGGGTTCCGGTGGCGGAGGCGGCCGAGCTGGTCGACCACGTGCCGTACGTGCCCGCCGCGCCGGACCTCCCGCCGGCCTGGGCCGGCTTCTTCGACGGGTTCGACGACGCCGAGCGCGCCCCCGGCGAGCGCCTCGCGACCGCGCTGGTCGACCGGTTCGCGCGGACCGTCGACGTCGAGACCCACGAGGTGCTGGTCACCCACGCGTTCCAGGTCGCGTGGCTCCTGCGCCACGCGCTCGACGCGCCCCCTGCCCGCTGGCTCGGCCTGAACAGCGGGAACGCCGCGCTGACCGTGATCGAGTACCGCGACGGCCTGCCGCCCACGGTCGTGCTGTTCAACGACATGGGGCACCTGCCCGCCGACCTGCGCTGGACGGGTTTCCCGCCGTCGGCGCGGCCCTGACGGGCCCCGGTCCGGCGCTGTCTAGGGGATCAACCCCGCCCAGCGGCGCGACAGGTCCACCAGCGCGACCCGGTTCAGCACGTCGATCTCCTGCTGGGTGTGCCAGGCGACGCCGTCGGTGGAGCCGTCCTCCTCGACGCGCAGCTCGCCGCCCGTGATGCGCGCCCGGTAGACGATGCGCAGGGCCTGTCCGGGGCGGTCCGCCGCGTGCACGCGCTCGGCGGCGGGGAACACGATGCTGTCGACGCCGAGCAGCCCGGCCAGCTCCACGTGGTAGCCCGTCTCCTCGTAGACCTCCCGGACGGCGGCGTCGGCCGGGTGCTCACCCGGGTCGATGCCGCCGCCGGGCATCGTCCAGCCGTGGTGCGTCCCCTCGGACCAGTGGGGCAGGAGCATCCGGCCCGGCTCGTCGGTGATGACCGCGTACGCGGAGACCCGCAGGTCCATGGTCCCGTCGGTGCTGGTGAACATGGTGACCATCATGGCGTGTCCAGGGCATATGCACGATGCACAACGACTGGTACGGTCGGCAGCGAGGTCCGGGCCGCGCGTCCGGACGCCCCAGCGCACAGGAGGCTCCGCGTGCACCCCGGACACACCTCGGTCCCCGCCGGCGGCGGCCCTTTTCCCGGCGTTGTCGTGGTGCACGACGCCTACGGGATGACCGACGAGCTGCGCCGCGTCTGCGACCACCTCGCCGCGCAGGGCTACCTCGTGCACGCGCCGTCGATGTACCAGCGCGGACGCTGCCTGCGGCAGACGTTCGCGAGCTTCGTCGCCGACCAGGGACCCGCCTACGACCGCCTGGAGGAGGCCCGGGCGGCGCTCGCGGCCCGGCCCGACTGCACCGGCAAGGTGGGCGTCATGGGGTTCTGCCTGGGCGGCCGGTTCGCGCTGGTCGCCGCCGGGCGCGGCGGGTTCGACACCGCGGCGGTGAACTACGGCCTGCTCCCGGCCGGCAAGCAGGAGCCGGCGGAGCTCGACCGGATGCTGTCGGCGCCCTGCCCCGTCGTGGCCAGCTACGGCGGCCGGGACAGGGTGGTCGACGTCGTCGAGGTGGACAAGCTGCGCGCCGGCCTGGAGCGCAGCGGCGTGCCGGTGGACCTCAAGGTGTATCCCGAGGCGACCCACTCGTTCCTCGCGCAGTACACCGGGGCGCTCGGCATGCTGATGCGGGTCCAGGGCATGTCGCACGACCCGGAGGCGTCGGCGGACGCCTGGGCGCGGACGCTCGCGTTCTTCGCGGAGCACCTGGGCGGGCCGGCGCCGGCCTGATCTCTCCCCACGCCCGGGCTGGCCGGCCCCGCGACCGGCCCTGGCCCGGTCAGTCGAACAGCGCGGCCAGCTCCGCGGCCTGCGCCCGCCCCACCGCGCGGCCCGCGACCGCCGACGGCCCCCGAGTGGCGGGGGAGAGGGGGTTGATGCCGAACGCTTCGAGCGACGCGTCGTCCGCCCCGATCATGAGCACCTTCGCGGGTGCCAGGGCCTCGACCTGCTCGGTGGCCGACGGGCCGAACGGCGACGGCGACCCCGGCCGCTGCGGCGTGATGACCAGCACGTGGTCGGCGCCGGCGGCCAGGTCGATGTTCGCCACCGACCGGATGCCGCCGTCGACATAGCGCCGGACGCCGATGGTCACCGGTGGCCACACGCCCGGCACGGCGCAGCTCGCGGCGATGGCGTCCAGGAGCCGCACGCCCGAGTCGCGGCGGAAGACGCGCAGCTCGCCCGACTCGGCGTCGACGGCCGGGATGGCGAGGTCGGTGTCCGGCCACCGCGTGCTCTGCAGGTGCGCCTCGTGCTCCTTGAGCCGGGTCGCCTCGTCGGTCGTCGGCGCAGCGAGCGCCATCGCGCCGATCCTGCGGCGGATCACGAGCGGGTCGGGCGGGGTGCCGTCGGCCGCCGGCTCCAGCGCCGCGGCCCAGCCCGCCAGCATGGCCGGCCCGTCGAACTCGACGACGAAGTCGAGGCCGTCGTCGACGAGCTGTGCCTCGTACAGCTCCTCCAGCGGCGTCCCGCTCGTGACCTGGGCTGCCACGGCGGACCCGGCGGAGGTGCCGACCACGCGGTCGGCGCCCACGAGTCGGGCCGCGAGCTCACGGTCCTTGTCGGCGATGCCCTGCAGCACGCCCAGCTCCCACGCGACGCCGGCGACGCCGCCTCCTCCGAGTACGAGTGCGTCCGTCATGTTTCGCACACTACGGCCGCCCCAGATGCGGGGCGCGCCGACGCCAGGGTGATCCCAGGGTGACGTCCCCTCCGTTGAGTGCTGGCTATTTTTTTTGTGCAACCCGTTTGAGAAAAAAAAAAT
>NZ_JBHWZO010000248.1:0-9243 GCF_042728455.1 Promicromonospora sp. NPDC060204 | reverse complement strand
GGGTAGAAGCGCACCTCGCCGGCGCGGTTGCCGGCCGCCCTTGCCTGCGCGGTTGCCGGCCGCCCTCGCCGGCCGTCGTCGTCGGCGCCGTCTGGTGCCTTCCGTCGGGAGTCGCATCGACTCACCACTCGACCTCTTCGACCACACGGTCGAGTCGATCACGGCGCTCGAGGTTCTGATCGGCACCCTGCCGGAGTCGGCGTCCCCCGCGGACCTCGACAAGGGATTCAGTCTCGGCATGGGCGCCTACGTGGGCGAGGTGATCGTGCGCCACGGCACGGACGCGCACTGGACCTAGGACGCCGACCAGCGCACCGCCGCGGTCCAGAGCGCCCAGTTCGGCGCCTACCCGGTCTTCAAGGTGTCCAAGCGCTTCACCCTCGGTCCGGAGCACTCCCTGGTCCAGTTCGTCCGGGCGGCGATCGACGACGAGCTGCCGCCTGAGGCCCGCGAGCTCCCCTGAACCTCGCGCTCAAAACCTCCGGCCGAGGGTGTTGACACCCCGCCCGACCCGCCCCTAATGTCCTCGCTCATACGTAAGAGCAACCCTCCGCACCGTCGCGAGCCGCTGCTCATACGTATGAGCAGAACATGCGCAGCAGATGCGCGGTGATCCACCTCGACGAAGCGGAAGGGATCTGGCATGGGACACGCACGATCGTTCGGGCGGCGCGTTTCAGCGCTGGTCGTCTCACTCGTCCTGCTCACCTCGGCCTGTGCGGGCGGCTCGTCGTCCGGCGACGGGACCGCGGGCGGGCGCGACGACACGATGATCTACGGCAAGACGGACGGCGGCACCACGTTCGTCCACAACTACAACGTGGTGGGCCCCGCGGTCGACAAGGCGCCCAACATGGAGCTGGTCTACGAGCCGCTCATGCGCGTCGACTACAGCAACGGCGCCGTGGTCGAGCCGTGGCTCGCAGAGAGCTGGGAGTTCGACGACGCCGGCACCACGCTCACGGTCCACCTGCGCGACGGCGTCACGTTCTCGGACGGCGAGCCCTTCACGGCGGACGACGCCGTCTTCTCGCTGAACCTGCCGATCGAGCAGCCGGAGTTCTCGATCGCGGGCGTCACCTACGAGAAGGCCGAGAAGGTGGACGACCTGACGTTCACGGTCACGTTCGCGGAGCCGTCGTTCGCGACGGTCAAGCAGTTCGCCAACATCCTGCTGCCGATGGTGCCGGAGCACATCTGGCGCGACCAGGACCTCAACACCTGGACCAACCCGGAGCCCGTCGGCACGGGGCCGTTCACGCTCACCGAGTTCAAGCCGCAGCAGGTCACGCTCACCGCGCGCGACGACTACTGGGGCGGCGAGCTGCCCATGTCGACCTACAAGATCATCCCCACCAGCGCGGACGCCGCCAAGGCGCAGCTCCTGCGCGGGGACATCGACATCGCGCAGGGCTCCTGGGCCAACGGCGAGCAGGAGTACACGGCCAAGGACCCGGAGCACAACCTGTATCAGCTCTACCCGAACGGCGGCGCGATGTCGGCGATGTTCAACGCCGGCCGGCCCCCGTTCGACGACGTCCACGTGCGCCGCGCGCTGGCCATGACCATGGACCGCACCGCGATCACCACCACGCTCCAGCGTCCCGGCACCGAGGCCGGACCCACCGGGCTGAACGCAACGGTCTACGCCGACTGGATCAACCCGGAGCTCGCCGACCCGTGGCCCGTGGACGCCGAGGCCGCGAAGGCCGAGCTGGCCGACGGCGGCTGGACCGTCAAGGACGGCGCCCTCGTCAAGGACGGCGAGAGCTACGAGCCCACCATCCTGTTCAACAACGACTGGGCCTGGGGCAGCTACGCCGACATCCTCATCAACGGCTGGCGCGACACGCTCGGCGTCGAGGTCAAGCCCGCCGGGCAGCCCACCGCGGGCTACTACGACGCGATGAACCTCGGCGACTTCGACATCACCGCGGCGTCCACGGGCGGCGCCGGCATCTACGGCGTCTACGGCTTCCTGGACGGCGACTTCGTGGTGCCTGTGGGGGAGAAGGCGACGCTCAACCAGGGCCGCTTCTCCAACCCCGAGGCCGACGAGATCATCGCGGCGATGGAGAGCACCGACGACGAGGCAGAGCTCAAGGAGCTGGGCCTGCGGATGCAGGACCTCGTCGTGGACGAGGTGCCGTTCAGCCCGCTGTACGACAACTTCTACTTCGTCGAGATCAACGCGACTCGCTGGTCTGGCTGGCCGACGCCGGACAACTTCGACCACATCCCCTTCGTCGGGATGGGGCCGGACCTCATCCTCACGCTGCTCGGCCTCGAGCCGGCGGAGGGCTGACCATGACGACGACGGAGGCGCCCGCGCCGGCTCACCCGGCGCCGGGCGGCCAGCCCGCGGCCGTGCGGGCGGTGCGCCGCTGGGGGTTCCTGCTGCGCCGGCTGGGCTTCTACGTCGCGGCGGCCGCCGCCGCGATCGTGCTCAACTTCCTCCTGCCGCGCCTGATGCCGGGGGACCCGTCCTCCGCGATCGTGGAGGAGCTGCAGCGGGTCAGCGGGCAGCAGGTGCCGCCGGAGACCCTGGAGAGCATCCGGGCGATCTTCGGCGACCCCGACCAGAACCTCGGCGAGCAGTTCCTCGGCTACCTGGGGCAGCTCGCCCGGTTCGACCTCGGCGTCTCCGTCGTCAACTTTCCCGTGCCCGTCAGCGAGCTCGTGCTGGAGGCCCTGCCCTGGACGCTCCTGCTGGTCGGCACCACCACCGTGCTCGCGTTCGTGCTCGGCACCGGCCTCGGCGTGATCGCCGGCTGGAAGGCCGGCAGCCGGCTCGACTCGATCCTCACGCCCCTGACGGCGTTCCTGTCGTCCGTGCCGTACTTCTGGGTCGCGCTGCTGGCCCTGTGGGTGTTCGGGTTCGTGCTCGGCTGGTTCCCCCTGTCGGGCGGCTACGACGCCAACCTCGCCGAGGGCTTCAACCTGCCGTTCCTCGCCTCGGTCATGCACTACGGGGCGCTGCCCGCCGCGACCATCGTGTTCTCCGCGTTCGGCGGCTGGCTGCTGGGCATGCGGAACATGACGGTCACGACCGTCCGGGAGGACTACGTGCTGCTCGCCCAGGCCAAGGGCCTCTCCCGCGGCCGCGTCATCCTGCGCTACGCCGCGCGCAACGCCATGCTGCCGAGCTTCACCGGCTTCGCCATGGCGCTCGGCGGCGTCATCGGCGGGGCGCTGCTGACCGAGACGGTGTTCAGCTATCCCGGCATCGGCTATCTGCTGTTCGAGTCCCTCAACAAGCGTGACTACCCGATGATGCAGGGGGTCTTCCTCATCGTCACGCTCGCGACCCTGCTCGCCAACCTCCTGGCCGACTCGCTCTACGTGGTGCTCGACCCCCGCATCCGGGAACAGGGGTGAGCGCCATGAGATCAGGACTGCTGAAGGGCTGGAAGGTCCGCGTCGGCCTCTCCGTCATCGGCTTCTTCGTGCTCCTCGCGCTGCTCGGGCCGTGGCTGACGTCGAGCATCCCCGGCCTCGACCCGCGCGCCAACGACCTCACGGCCATCGGCCTGCCGCCCAGCGCCGAGCACTGGCTCGGCACCACCCAGTTCGGCCAGGACGTGCTGGCCCAGACCATCGAGGGCGCCCGCGGCTCGCTGTTCGTCGGGTTCCTCTCGGCGGTGATCGGCACGGCGCTCGCGATCCTGGTCGGGCTGCCGGCCGGGTACTTCGGCGGCCGCACCGACTCCTGGCTCAACTTCCTGTCCAACCTGTTCATCGTCATGCCCGTGCTGCCGCTCATCCTCATCGTCGCCGGGTACATGCAGGGCACGGGGCTGTGGGTCATCGCGCTGATCATCGGCTTCTTTGGCTGGTCGGGCGGCGCCCGCACCATCCGCGCCCAGGCCATGAGCGTGAGCAACCGCGACTTCGTGCTCGCCATGCGCACCCTCGGCGAACCACACCACCGGCTGCTGTTCCACGAGGTGTTGCCGCACCTGACCGGCTGGATCGCCGCGATGTTCCTGTCGGGCGTCATCGGCGGCGTCATGGCCGAGGCGGGACTCGCCTTCCTCGGCATCTCCGACTCCGGCGCGATCAGCTGGGGCACCATGATCCAGGCCGCCCAGCAGCAGAGCGCGGTGCTGCGCGGCATGTGGTGGTGGTTCGTGCCCCCGGGCCTGTGCATCGCCCTGGTCGCGACGGCGGCGACGCTCGTGAACTTCGGCGTCGACGAGCTGGCCAACCCGAAGCTGCGCACGGTGCGGCGCTCCGTGGTGCGCCGCACCCAGGACCGCGCCGCCGAGACCGCCGCCGAGACCGCTGCCGAGACCTCCGTGGGGAGCGATGCCTGATGGTCACCCAGTTCGTGCCTGAGACCGAGCAGTCCGACGCCGAGAGGGACACCACCAGCACCACGGGCGACGTCCTGCGCGTCACCGGCCTGACCGTGGAGTACGTGACCGACGGCGACCCGGTGCGCGCCTGCGCCGACGTCACCTTCACGCTGCGCCGCGGCGAGATCCTGGGCGTCGCCGGCGAGTCCGGCTCCGGCAAGTCGACCCTGATCACTGCCCTCACGAGGCTGCAGCGGCCGCCCGCCGTCACCACCGCGGGCAGTATCGTCTTCCAGCCGCGCGACGGCGGCGCTGCCGTCGACCTGGTCACCGCGAGCCCCAAGGCCCTGCGCGCGCTGCGCTGGACCTCCCTGTCGATCGTGCTGCAGAGCGCCATGGACGCCCTGAACCCCGTGATGCGGCTCGGCGCGCAGTTCGCCGACGCGCTCCGGACCCACGACCGGTCCCTGAGCAAGGACGCCGCCTGGGCGCGCGCCGCCGAGCTGCTGGCGACAGTCGGCATCTCCGGGGACCGGGCGCGCAGCTACCCGCACGAGCTGTCGGGCGGCATGCGGCAGCGCGCCAGCATCGCGCTGGCGCTCGCGTGCGGCCCGGAGCTGGTGGTCATGGACGAGCCGACGACGGCGGTCGACGTCGTCATGCAGCGGCAGATCCTGGCCCAGGTGCTGCGGCTGCGCCGGACGCTGGGGTTCGCCGTCGTCTTCGTGACGCACGACCTGTCCCTGCTGCTGGAGCTCGCCGACCGCATCGCCATCATGTACGCCGGGCGCATCGTGGAGCTCGGCACCGCGCGGGAGCTCTACGACGACCCGCGCCACCCCTACACGCGCGGGCTGCGCGACTCGTTCCCGCCGCTGCACGCGCCCCTGACGCGGCTCACCGGGATCCCCGGCACGCCGCCCGACCTGCGCCGTCCGCCGTCGGGCTGCCCGTTCCACCCGCGGTGCGCGGACCGCTTCGAGGGGTGCGACACGCACCTGCCGGAGCTCGTGACGAAGGGTGGGCACGCCGTCGCGTGCCGGCTGCACGACCCGACCGCGCGACCGGACCCGGCACCTGACTCGGCGTCCGGCGTCGCGTCCGGCCCGGCGTCCGTCCGCACCGAAGGAGGATCCCGATGACCGCGACCACCGTTCCCGCGCCGTCCGCCCCCGGCGCCCCCAGCGCGGACATCCCCGTGCTGGAGGCCGTGGACGTGACCAAGCACTTCGAGGTGCGCTCGGCCGTGGGCGCCCGCTCGGTGGTGCGCGCCGTGGAGGGCGCCTCGCTGGCGCTGCACCGCGGCAGGGTGGTCGCGCTCGTGGGGGAGTCGGGCAGCGGCAAGACGACGCTGGCCCGGCTGCTGGCCGGCTTCTACACGCCCACGAGCGGCGAGATCGCGCTGGAGGGCGAGCCCGTGCGGCAGCGGCGCGGCCGCGTGGAGCGTGAATATCACAAGGACGTGCAGATCGTCTTCCAGGACCCGTTCGGCTCGCTGAACCCGCTGCACCGGGTGCGGCACAACCTGGAGCGCCCCCTCAAGCTGCACCACGGGGTGCGCGGCAAGGCGGAGCTGGACCGGCGGGTGCGGGAGCTGCTGGAGCGCGTGGCCCTGACGCCCGCCGAGCAGTACGTGGACAAGTTCCCGCACGAGCTCTCCGGCGGGCAGCGGCAGCGCGTCGTCATCGCCCGCGCGCTGGCCGTGGAGCCCAAGGTGCTGCTCGGCGACGAGCCCATCTCGATGCTCGACGTGTCCATCCGCCTGGAGATGCTCAACCTGCTCGACCGGCTGCGCACCGAGGACGGCCTGGCGCTGCTCTACATCACGCACGACATCGCGAGCGCCCGCTACCTGTGCGACGACATCGTGGTGATGTACGCCGGGGAGATGGTCGAGGGCGGGCCCAAGGAGCAGGTCATCGCCGACCCGCAGCACCCGTACACGCGGCTGCTGGTGGAGTCGTCGCCCGACCCGGGCCGGGGCGCGCGTGACCGGGAGGCGTTGTTCGACGCCGACGCCGACGGCCTGGGCGAGCCGCCCAGCCTCATCGACCCGCCGGCCGGCTGCCGGTTCCACCCGCGGTGCCCGTTCGCCATGGACGTGTGCCGCACGCAGGCGCCGCCGCGCACCGACCTCGGCGAGGGCCGCTGGGCCCGCTGCTGGCTGCACGCCGCCGACCGCACCACCGCACAGGAGAACGAGTGACCACCACCCCGCGCCGCGCCCGGGCGCCCCGCCAGTCCGACGTCGCGCGCCTGGCCGGCGTCTCGCAGTCCGCCGTGTCCCGCGTGATCGGCGGGGACACGGACGCCGCGCGCATCCCGGAGGCCACGGTCCGGCGCATCCAGGACGCGATCAAGGAGCTGGGCTACGTGCCCAACCCGACGGCGCGCAAGCTGCGCACCGGCCGTAACCGCCTGCTCGGCGTGCACACCTTCGAGGCGGTGTTCCCGCGGGCGCGCGAGGACTTCTACTTCGAGTTCCTGCTCGGCATCGAGGAGCGGGCCGAGGAGATCGACCACGATCTGGTGCTGTTCACCTCCACGGGCGGCAGTGACGGACGCCGCCGCGTCTACCGCGACGGCGTGAACCGCCTCAACGTGGCCGACGGCGCGGTGCTGCTCGGCGTCGCGGCCGACCGCGCGGAGCTGGCCCGGCTGGAGGCCGACGGCTACCCGTTCGTGCACATCGGCCGCCGTGAGGTGCCCGGCACGCGCATCACGTGCGTCGTGCCCGACTACGAGTCGGCCGCCGCCGCGATCGTCGACCGCCTCGCCGACCTCGGGCACGAGCGGGTCGCCTACCTGCGCGCCGGCATCGAGGAGGAGTCCTACGCGGACCGGCGGCGGGGCTACGAGTCCGCCGTCGCGCGGCGCGGCCTGCGGGACCTCTCGCCCGCGCGCCCCGGCCTGGAGGACGGCGCTCTCGACGCCGCCTGGCTCGACGCGGTCGCCGCAGGCGAGGTCACCGCGGTGGTCGCCGACGCCGAGTGGCTCGCCCACCCGCTCGCCGAGCAGCTCGCCACCCGCGGGCTGACCGTGCCGCGCGACGTCTCCGTCGCCGTGCTGGAGGGCGTGGCGCCCGACGCCGCCGTGCGCTGGGACTGCCTGCAGATCCCGCGCCGCGAGGTGGGCCGCCTCGCCATCGACACCCTCGTCGGCATGCTCGACGAGCCCGGAGAGCCGGTCGCGGACGTGCTCGTGGAGTGCGTCGTCGTCGACGGAGAGACCGTGGCCGCGCCGCCGGCCGGACCAGCAGCACCGACGAAGGGGAACCCTGGATGAGCGCGGGCATGAGCGCGGGTATCGGCGAGCGCAAGACGGACGTGCTGATCGTGGGCGGCGGCATGGGTGGCGTGGCCGCCGCACTGACCGCGGCCCGGCTGGGCCGGCGCGTGGTGCTGACCGAGCCCACCGACTGGCTCGGCGGCCAGCTCACCGCGCAGGCCGTGCCCCCGGACGAGCACACCTGGATCGAGGAGCGGTACGCCCCGCCCGGGTACGCCGAGCTGCGCCGTCGGGTGCGCGACTACTACCGGCGCAACTACCCCCTGACCCCCCGCGCCGCCGCGGACCCCCTGCTCGACCCCGGACTCGGCATCGTCAGCCACCTGTGCCACGAGCCACGCGTCGCGGCCGCCGTGCTGGAGGAGATGATCGCCCCCTGGCGCGCCGGCGGGCAGATCGAGCTCCTGCTGTGCCACGACCCCGTCGCCGCCCACACCTCCGGCGACGAGGTGGACGCCGTCACCCTGCGCGACACCCGCGACGGCCACGAGACCACCGTGCACGCCGACTACGTCGTGGACGCCACCGAGCTCGGCGACCTCCTGGAGCTCGCCGACGTCGAGCACGTCATCGGCGCCGAGGGCCGCGACGAGACCGGCGAGCCGCACGCCCCCGCCGTCGCCGACCCGTTGGACCAGCAAGCCATCTCCTGGTGCTTCGCGCTGGAGCACCGGCCTGGCGAGGACCACACCGTCGACCGCCCCGCCGGCTACGCGTACTGGCGCACCGCCGTCGCACCCTTCTGGCCCGGCCCGCAGCTCTCCTTCGACGACGTCGTGCCCATCACCCTGCAGCCGCGCACCTCGCGCCTGTTCGAGGCCGACCACGCCCGCAACGCCCACTTCCCGCTGTGGACCTTCCGCCGCGTCCTGGCCCGCGAGAACTTCGCCGACGGCGCCGTCCGCGACGTCACGATCGTCAACTGGCCCCAGATCGACTACTGGGCGGCGCCCCTGCTCGGCCCCGGCGTCGACGACGCCGCCCGCGCGGCGGCGCTCGCGGGCGCGCGCGACCTGTCGTTCTCGTTCCTGCACTGGCTCCAGACGGAGGCGCCGCGGCCCGACGGCGGCACGGGCTACCCCGGCCTGCGCCTGCGCCCCGACGTGACCGGCACGCCCGAAGGCCTGGCCAAGACCCCGTACATCCGCGAGGCCCGCCGCATCAAGGCGGAGCTGACCGTCACCGAGCAGCACGTGGGCGTCCAGGCGCGGCCCGACGGCGCGGGCAGCGAGGTCTTCCCCGACACCGTGGGCCTGGGCCGCTACCGGATCGACCTGCACCCCAGCACGGCCGGCCGCACCTACGTGGACATCGAGGCGTACCCGTTCCAGGTGCCGCTCGGCGCCCTCGTGCCGGTGCGGGTGGAGAACCTGCTCCCCGCCGGCAAGAACATCGGCACCACGCACATCACCAACGGCTGCTACCGGCTGCACCCCGTGGAGTGGGGCATCGGCGAGGCCGTCGGGGCGCTCGTCGCGTTCTGCCTCGACCGCGGCCTGCCGCCCCGCAAGGTGCGCAGCGACCCCGAGCGGCTCGCCGACTACCAGCGCCTGCTCACCGACACCCTCGGCATCACGCTCGCCTGGCCGGACCACATCCGCACGCACCGCGACTGAGGGGGAGGTGATCAGAGGCAGGTGACCGAACTCGCCGAGAT
>NZ_JBHWZO010000247.1:0-9304 GCF_042728455.1 Promicromonospora sp. NPDC060204 | reverse complement strand
CCTGCGGTTCCGCTCCGGGCGGGTGCCTCGTACCTCGGCCCCCACCCTGCGCTGCACCTCCGGCTCAGGCGACCAACGAGCGCAGCACGTACTGCAGGATGCCGCCGTTGCGGTAGTAGTCCGCCTCGCCCGGGGTGTCGATGCGCACCACGGCGTCGAACTCGACCTGCGAGCCGTCGGCCTTGGTCGCGGTGACCTTGACCGTCTCGGGCGTGACGCCCTCGTTCAGGGCGGTCACACCGGTGACGTCGAAGACCTCGGTGCCGGTAAGGCCCAGGGAGTCGGCGTTCTGGCCGGCCGGGAACTGGAGCGGCAGCACGCCCATGCCGATGAGGTTGGAGCGGTGGATCCGCTCGAAGCTCTCGGTGATGACGGCCTTGACGCCCAGCAGCGCGGTGCCCTTGGCGGCCCAGTCGCGCGACGAGCCGGAGCCGTACTCCTTGCCGCCGAGCACCACGAGCGGGGTGCCGGCCGCGGCGTAGTCCTGCGCGGCGTCGTAGATCGTGTCCTGGGCGCCCTTCACGAAGTTGAAGGTGAAGCCACCCTCGACGTCGTTCAGGAGCTGGTTGCGCAGGCGGATGTTCGCGAACGTGCCGCGGATCATGACCTCGTGGTTACCGCGGCGCGAGCCGTAGGAGTTGAAGTCGCGCCGGCCCACGCCGTGCTCGGCGAGGTAGACGCCCGCCGGGCTGTCCGGCTTGATCGAGCCGGCCGGGCTGATGTGGTCGGTCGTGACCGAGTCGCCGAGCTTGGCCAGCACGCGGGCGCCGGAGAAGTCGGTGACGGGCTCCGGCGTCATGCCCATGCCGTCGAAGTACGGGGGCTTGCGCACGTACGTGGACTCGCTGTCCCAGGCGAACGTGTCGCCCTCGGGGGTCTCCAGCGCGGCCCAGCGCTCGTCGCCCTTGAAGACGTCGGCGTAGTCCGACTCGAACATCTTGCGGTCGATCGAGGACTCGATGGTCGCCTGGACCTCGTCCGGCGACGGCCAGATGTCGCGCAGGAACACGGGGTGGCCGGCCTCGTCGCGGCCCAGCGGGTCGTGCTCGAAGTCGAACTCCATGGTGCCGGCCAGGGCGTACGCGATGACCAGCGGCGGGGACGCCAGGTAGTTCATCTTGACGTCCGGGTTGATGCGGCCCTCGAAGTTGCGGTTGCCCGACAGCACCGAGACGACCGACAGGTCGTGCTCGTTGACGGCCTCGGAGACCTTCTCGTCCAGCGGGCCGGAGTTGCCGATGCAGGTGGCGCAGCCGTAGCCGACCAGGTGGAAGCCCAGCTTCTCGAGGTACGGCCAGAGGCCGGCCTTCTCGTAGTAGTTGGTCACGACCTGCGAGCCCGGCGCCATGGAGGTCTTGACCCACGGCTTGGACACGAGGCCCTTCTCGACGGCGTTCTTGGCGAGCAGCGCCGCGGCGAGCATGACCGACGGGTTCGACGTGTTGGTGCAGGACGTGATCGAGGCGATCGCGACCGCGCCGTGGAACAGCTCGAACTCCTTGCCGTCGCTGTTCGTGACGTGCACGTGCTTGCGGCCGTTCGTGGCCGGCGCCGGGGCGTCGGAGGCGGGGAACGACTCGGCGCCCGCCTCGTCGGCACCCGCGGAGAACTCGGGCGCGTAGTTCGGCAGGTCGTGCAGGAACGCCGACTTCGCGTTCGTCAGCTCGATGCGGTCCTGCGGGCGCTTCGGCCCGGCGATCGAGGGCACGACCGTGGACAGGTCGAGCTCGAGGTACTCGGAGAAGACCGGCTCGGCCGAGTCGGCGTCGAGCCACAGGCCCTGCTCCTTGGCGTACGCCTCGACCAGGGCGAGCTGCTCCTCGGAGCGGCCCGTCAGGCGCAGGTAGTCGACCGTGACCGAGTCGATCGGGAAGATCGCGGCCGTCGAGCCGAACTCCGGCGACATGTTGCCGATGGTGGCGCGGTTCGCGAGCGGCACCTGGGCCACGCCCTCGCCGTAGAACTCGACGAACTTGCCGACCACACCGTGCTGGCGCAGCATCTGCGTGATCGTGAGCACGACGTCGGTGGCCGTCACGGCCGCCGGGATCGAGCCGCTCAGCTTGAAGCCGACCACGCGCGGGATGAGCATCGAGACGGGCTGGCCGAGCATCGCGGCCTCGGCCTCGATGCCGCCGACGCCCCAGCCCAGCACGCCCAGGCCGTTGACCATGGTGGTGTGCGAGTCGGTGCCGACGCAGGTGTCGGGGTAGGCGCGCAGCGCGCCGCCCACCTCACGCGTCATGACGGTGCGGGCCAGGTACTCGATGTTGACCTGGTGCACGATGCCGGTGCCCGGCGGGACGACCTTGAAGTCGTCGAACGCCGTCTGGCCCCAGCGCAGGAACTGGTAGCGCTCGTGGTTGCGCTGGTACTCGAACTCGACGTTGCGCTGGAAGGCGTCGGCGCGGCCCGCGACGTCGATCTGCACGGAGTGGTCGATGACCATCTCGGCGGGGGCCAGCGGGTTGATCTTCGTGGCGTCGCCGCCGAGCGCGGCGACGGCCTCACGCATCGTGGCGAGGTCCACGACGCAGGGCACGCCGGTGAAGTCCTGCATGATCACGCGCGCCGGCGTGAACTGGATCTCGGTGTCGGGCTGCGCGTCCGGGTCCCAGGACGCGAGGGCACGCACGTGGTCGGCGGTGATGTTCGCGCCGTCCTCGGTGCGCAGGAGGTTCTCGGCGAGGATCTTCAGCGAGTACGGGAGGCGCTCCACTCCCTCGACCGCACTGAGCCGGAAGATCTCGTAGGACTTGCCGGAGACCTCCAGCGTTCCCTTTGATCCGAACGTGTCCACGGTGCTCACTCGGGCTCCTTCTGCGGGGCTGACGGTGCGTCGGCTCTCACAGGCGCGGTCATCGCGCGAAGGAGCCGCCGCATGGGTTCCAGGGGGCTTCACCCAGCCTAGGCCGGGCTGCTGGAGCCAGCATATCGCATTTATCTTGACGTCAAGATATCTGCCGGCCGGGCGCCCGTCTCCTCCACGTCGGCCGCGGGCGCCTGGAGCGTCCGCACCACCCGCCGCGCGATCGCGGCGTTGCCCGCGTCGGTCGTGTGGATCCCGTCCTCGTGCACCAGGCGGCCCTGGACGATGTTGGGGTCCAGCAGCGACACGTACGTGGCCTCCGCCTCGGCCGCCGCGGCCCGCACCGCGCTGTCCAGGGCGCGCGCCTCCAGGCCGACCGCCCAGGGGGTGGAGGGCCCGACCGACACGATCTCGGCGTCCGGGAACCGCTGCACGGCCAGGGCGTACGTGTCCGCCACCGCCTCGAAGACCGGCGCGGGCTCGGCCCGCAGGTCCTTGAAGTCGTTCTGCCCGCCCGCGATCACCACGATGTCCACGCTGCCCTTCGGCACCGACCGGAGCTGGGCAGGGTAGTTGAGCTTGTCCAGCTCGGGGTTGCCCTTGACGAACCCCGTGCCGCCGTCGGCCACGTTCAGCTCGCGCCAGCCCATCTTCTCGGACACCAGCGTGCTCCACCGCAGCTCGGGCGACGTCGCGCCCTGCCCCACCGTGTAGGAGTCGCCGACGAAGAGGGCCACCGGCTCCTTCTCGGCCACCGGGGACGGCGAGGGCGACGGCGACGGGGACTCCGCCCAGACGGACGGCGCGCCCCGCGGCGCGGGCACCGAGGCCCCGCCCGTACCGCCGACGGCGATGCCGCCGGCCCCCAGGACCATGCCCACCAGGACGGCGACGGCGAACGCCGCCACCACCGACACCGCGATCCCGCCGCTCACCAGCCACCGCTTCACGGTGCGCATCCTATGCGTACTGACCTGGGGTTTCGTCCACCGTCCGGTCAGCCCTGCCGGTCCAGGACCGCGACCGCCTCGACGTGGTGCGTGTGCGGGAACAGGTCGAACCCGCGCACGCCCGTCAGCGCGTACCCGTGCGCGGCGAGGTAGCCGACGTCGCGCGCGAGCGCGGCCGGGTCGCACGCCACGTAGACGATGCGGCGGGGCTCGCGGGCCGCGATCGCGTCCACCACGGCACGCCCGGCACCCGAGCGCGGCGGGTCCAGCACCACGACGTCCGCGGCGGGCACCTCGGCCTCGCCCGGCCCGCCCGCCAGCACGCGGTCCACGGCGCCCAGCCGCAGCTCCACCTGCCCGTGCGCGTGCGCGTTGCGGCGGGCGTCCTTGACGGCGCGCTCGTCGCCCTCGACGGCGACCACGCGGCCCTCGGGCCCGACGGCGTCCGCCAGCGGCAGCGTGAACAGGCCGGCGCCCGAGTACAGGTCCAGCACGGTCGCGCCGGCCAGCTCCCCCGCGCTCGCGCCGGCGGCGTCCAGCACGGCGCCCGTCAGGACGGCCGGCGCCTCGCGGTGCACCTGCCAGAACCCGTCGGCAGCCACGCGGTAGCGGTGCGTGCCCCACGGGCCGGTCACGACCTCGGTCACGGCGCGGCGCGCGTTGGGCCGGGAGTCGGGCTTGCCCCGGCGCCACGGCTCGCCGTCGACCAGCAGCGCCGGGTCGCCCTCGGACGGCGCGACGAGCTCCAGCCGCGCGCCCGGCGTCCACGTGCGGGTGAACACGTCCTCGGCGACCGCGAACGCCGCCAGCTCGGCGGAGGCCAGCGGCATCTTCTTCAGCGCGACGACGTCGTGCGAGCGGTGCTTGCGCATGCCGGCGTGGCCGTCGGCGTCGGCCACCAGGTCGATCCGGGTGCGGTAGTGCAGGCCGCGGCGCTCGTCGTCGCCGGGCGCGGCCTCGACCGTGACGTGCTCGGCGAGCCAGTCGGCGTCGAGGCGCGCCAGGCGCTGGAGCTGCTCGACGAGCACGGCGGTCTTCCAGCGGCGCTGCGCGGGCAGGGCGACGTGGGACAGCTCGCCGCCGCCCACGCCGTCGGCGCCGGCCGCGGGCCACAGGGGCTCGACGCGGTCGGGGGACGCCTCGAGCACCTCGACGGCGTCGGCGCGCCAGAAGGTCGGGCCGCCCTCGGTGACGCGGGCGCGGACGCGCTCCCCCGGCAGGGTGTGGCGCACGAACACGACGCGGCCGTCCAGGCGGGCCACGCAGTGGCCGCCGTGAGCGATGGGGCCGACCTCCAGCTCGAACTCCTGCCCCACCTCCGGCCCCGGGGCGGCGTCGCTCACGCGCCGCGCGCGGCCGGGCCGCGGGGAACGCTGGGGACGACGGCGCGGGCGGCCGCCCTGCTCGGGGTCTGCGGGCGCGGTGCGACGGTCGGGGTTGCGGGGCATGTGCTCAAGTATCGCCCACGGCCCGTCCGGACCCCGCCCGATCAGGCGCGCGGCTGCGTCACATCCGGCGGCGTCACACCCTGCGGCGTCACATCCTGCGGCCGCGCAGGAAGGTGTCGCCCTCCAGGCCGGTCTGCCCGCGCGTCGAGGCGAGCTGCCACGGCACGGACGCCACCACGACGCCGGGCGTGAACAGCAGGCTGCCCTTGAGCCGCAGCGCCGACTGGTTGTGCAGGAGCTGCTCCCACCAGTGCCCGACCACGTACTCCGGGATGTAGACGATCACGAGGTCGCGCGGCGACTCGCGGTGCACGGACCGCACGTACTTGACCACGGGGCGGGTGATCTCGCGGAACGGCGAGTCCAGGATGCGCAGCGGGACGGGCAGGTCGAGGGCCTCCCACTCGGCGGTGAGCCGCTCCACGTCCTCGCGGTCCACGCCCACGCTGACGGCCTCCAGCACGCTGGGCCGCGCGGCGCGCGCGTACGCCAGGGCGCGCATGGTCGGCTTGTGCACCTTGGAGACCAGCACGACGGCGTGCACGCGGCTCGGCAGCGCCCGCGCCGCGGAGACGTCGTCGAGCGCGAGCTCGTCGCGCACACGGTCGTAGTGCTTGCGGATGGCCCGCATGAGCACGAACAGCACGCCCATGGCCAGCAGGGTGATCCAGGCGCCGTGGGTGAACTTGGTGAGCAGCACGATGATCAGCACGATGCCGGTCAGCCCGAACCCGACGCCGTTGACCAGGCGCGAGCGCTTGTACCGGCCGCGCACCGCGGGGTTCGGCTCGGTGCGCAGCTCGCGCGTCCAGTGCCGCAGCATGCCGAGCTGGGACAGCGTGAACGACACGAACACGCCCACGATGTAGAGCTGGATGAGGCGGGTCACCTCGGCGTCGAACACCACGATGAGCACGATCGCCGCGACGGCGAGGGTGACGATGCCGTTGGAGAACGCGAGCCGGTCGCCGCGGGTGTGGAGCTGGCGCGGCAGGTAGCCGTCGCGGCCGAGGATCGAGCCGAGCACGGGGAACCCGTTGAACGCCGTGTTCGCGGCGAGCACCAGGATGAGGCCCGTGACGGCGGAGACGGCGTAGAAGGCCGGCGGGAAGCCCGAGAAGACGGCCTCCGCGAGCTGGCCGATGACCGGGATCTGCACGTAGTGGTCCGAGACCGGCTCGCCGTTCAGCGTGAGCTGGCTGTGCGGGTCCTCCGCGAACTGGACGCCCGTGGCCTGGGCCAGCAGGAGGATCGACATGATCATCGTCGCGGAGATGGTGCCGAGCAGCAGCAGCGTGGTCGCGGCGT
Organism: Promicromonospora sp. NPDC060204; assembly: GCF_042728455.1. NCBI lineage: Bacteria > Bacillati > Actinomycetota > Actinomycetes > Micrococcales > Promicromonosporaceae > Promicromonospora > Promicromonospora sp. NPDC060204. Next base: position 2,789 of record NZ_JBHWZO010000247.1, on the reverse strand, counting down.
TGCGCGACTTGGGCTTGCGGAACGCGGGCACGCCGTTGCTGATGGCCTCGACGCCGGTCAGCGCGGCACAGCCGGACGCGAACGCCCGGGCCAGCAGGAACGCGCCCGCGATGCCCACCAGGCCCTGGTCGAACGCGGCCTCGGCGGACAGCTCGAAGTCCGCGCTCTGCGCCTGGGGCAGCGTGCCCGAGAAGAAGCGGAACGCGCCCGTGACGATGAGGGCCCCGATGATCGCCATGTAGCAGTAGGTCGGGATGGCGAACGCCGTGCCCGACTCCTTGACCCCGCGCAGGTTGACCAGGGTGAGCAGCGTCACCGCGATGACGGCGGCGAGCGCCTCGTGCCCGCGCAGCCCGGGGATGGCGGCGGAGGCGTACTGGGCCGCCGACGAGATCGACACGGCCACGGTGAGCACGTAGTCGACCAGCAGCGCGGAGGCGACGCCGATGCCCGCCGAGGGGCCGAGGTTGGTGGTGGCGACCTCGTAGTCGCCGCCGCCCGACGGGTAGGCGTGCACGTTCTGCCGGTAGGACGCCACCACGATGAGCAGCACCACGACCACCACGAGACCGACCCATGGCGAGAACGCCAGGGCCGCGATACCCGCCAGTGACAGGGTCAGCAGGATCTCGTCCGGGGCGTACGCCACCGAGGAGAGGGCGTCCGAGGCGAAGACCGGCAGCGCGATGCGTTTGGGCAGCAGCGTGTGCCCCAGGCTCTCGCTGCGCATGGGGCGGCCGACCAGAAGTCGTTTGGCCGCATCGACGATGTCCGACACGTTGGAAGACTCTATGCCCGTCGATGGCCTCCAGCGCACCTGGCGCACCATCGTCACCCCCGGCGCGGTAGCGTTCCGTCCGTGCACTTCGTCATCATGGGCTGCGGCCGCGTCGGCTCCAGCCTCGCCCAGGAGATCGACGGCCGCGGGCACTCCGTGGCCGTCATCGACCAGAACCCGGACGCGTTCCGGCGCCTGCCCGCGGACTTCTCCGGCAAGAAGGTGACCGGGGTGGGCTTCGACCGCGACACGCTCGTGCAGGCGGGGATCGAGGACACGTACGCGTTCGCGGCGGTGTCCGACGGCGACAACTCCAACATCCTGTCCGCGCGCGTGGTCCGGGAGACGTACGGGGTGGACAACGTCGTCGCCCGGATCTACGACCCGCACCGGGCCGAGATCTACCAGCGGCTCGGCATCCCGACCGTCGCCACGGTGCGCTGGACGGCGGACCAGGTGCTGCGCCGCATGCTGCCGCTGGGCTTCACCGACGAGTACCGCGACCCGTCCGGCACGGTGCGGCTCGCGCAGATCGAGTACCACCGGCGGTGGGTCGGCCGGCCCGTGCTCAACATCGAGGCCGCCACGGGGGCGCGGGTCGCCTTCGTGACCCGCTACTCGTCGGCGATCCTGCCGACGCCCGACATCGTGCTCCAGGAGAACGACGTGCTCCACGTGCTCATGGCGGCCGACCGGTCCGCCGAGATCGAGCGGATCCTCACCGCCGCGCCGACGGCCGAGGAGGACTGATGCGCGTCGTCATCGCCGGGGCGGGCTCCGTGGGCCGCTCGATCGCCCGCGAGCTGCTGAGCCACGAGCACGAGGTCACCCTGATCGACAAGAACCCGGCGGCCATGCGGGTCTCACAGGTCCCCGAGGCGGAGTGGGTGCTCGCGGACGCGTGCGAGCTGCCCGCGCTGGAGGCGTCCGAGCTGGAGCAGGCCGACGTCGTCGTGGGCGCCACCGGCGACGACAAGGTGAACCTGGTGTTCTCCCTGCTGGGCAAGACGGAGTTCGGGGTGCCGCGCACGGTCGCGCGCGTGAACAACCCGAAGAACGAGTGGATGTTCGACCAGTCGTGGGGCGTGGACGTCGCGGTCTCGACCCCGCGCATCATGACCGCGATGGTCGAGGAGGCCGTGGCCGTCGGCGACCTCGTGAAGATCTTCAGCTTCAGCCAGTCGCGCGCCGACATCCTGGAGCTGACGCTGCCCGCCGACTCCCGGGTCGCCGGGACGCGGCTGGGCCAGGTCGTGTGGCCGGCGGACGTCACGCTCTCGACGATCGTGCGCGACGGCCGCCCGCTGGTGCCGAGCCCGGACGACACCCTGGAGGCCGGCGACGAGCTGCTGCTGGTCGCCGGCGCGGACGCCGACACGGACGCGCTGCAGAAGCTGCTGGTCCCGAAGGGCTGACCGACCCGGTCGGCCGTCGTCTCAGGCGGTCGCCGGGGCCTTGGGCCGGCGCACGACGTACCAGGTCAGGTACAGCACGAGCGCCCAGAGCGGCACTCCGAGCAGCAGGTGGAAGGTACCCAGCCAGGCGACGTCGCCCGCGAAGTAGAGCGGCGTCTTGACCGCGAGGCGCAGGGCGAACAGCCCCACCCAGAGCCAGGTGGCGATCGAGTACATCCGCATCTTGGCCGGGTCGGACCGCCAGGCGGTCAGCGCGGCGAAGACCGAGGGCTGGTCGTCCGGGCGGTCCGCGTCGGCCTTGACGGCGTCCGGAGTCAGGCCGGCGCGCAGCGCCTCCACCACGTAGCCGACGGCGGGGCGGCGCGCGAGGATCGTGCCGAGCAGCACCACGAGGTAGGCGGCGTTGAGCAGCAGGCCGCCTGCGTAGTAGTCCTCCGCGTCGCCGGACGTCCAGGCCCAGACCACGCCGACGGCGATGCCGAGCAGGCCGCCCAGCGCCTGGGTGACCGGCGTGCGCTGCACCAGGCGCGCGACGACGGGAACGGCGAGGGCGATATTGTCCGCGACCGAGGCTCGCAGCAGCCGCACGTCCTGGA
>NZ_JBHWZO010000246.1:0-9381 GCF_042728455.1 Promicromonospora sp. NPDC060204 | reverse complement strand
GCTTCGGCCGGGGAGCCCTTCGTGCGTCGGCGACCCGTTCCGGACCTCGTACGAGCCTCGTGTGCGGTCCCGCCGGCGGGCGGACGCTGCCGCCTGTGGATCGTGGTCCAGGCCTGTCAGCCCCAGGTGTCCCGGGGACCGGGGCCACGCACGGAACGAGGGCCGCGCCGGAACCCGGGGCCGGCCGGGCCGAGCACCGTGACCTCCTCGACGACGCCCTCCCCGATCTCCTCCGCCATGCGCCGGACCAGGGTCGGCACCAGCAGCCGGAGCTGGGTGGCCCAGGCCGTCGAGTCGGCGCGCACCACGAGCACCTTCTCCTCGAACGTCTCGGGTGTGCAGTGGTCGGCGATCTCCGAACCCACCACCTCGCGCCAGCGGCCCACGACGCCGCCCACCGACACCTCCTCGGTCCAGCCCTTCTCGCGCAGCAGCCGGCCGACGACCGCACCGAGGAGCTGTGGATCCCGCGCGCCAGGCCCCGAACCGCTCGACCGGGGCTCGGCCAGGGGAGACCGGCGTGAGGGGGATCCGGGCCGCAGACCGCGGGCCCGGGCCGCGGCCTTGGCCCGGTTGAGGGCAGCGCGAGCGACCTCCGACGGCGGCGTCAGAGCGGGCTCAGAGTTATCCACAGGCCCCTGTGGAGATTCATCAGTCACGGGTCACCGTCCCGGGTTCCACGTGAAACCGTACGCCGTCCAGAGCCGGCGGGATGTCCTCGGGCACGGCCGCCGTGACGAGCACCTGGCGAGCCGGAAGCACCAGTTCCGCGAGCCGTTCCCGACGTCGGACGTCGAGCTCGGCGAACACGTCGTCGAGGATGAGCACCGGGTCGGCGTCGGTGCCCAGTTCGGGGTCCCAGAAAGTGGGTGAATCCGCCGAATTCTGCGGATCCCCGCCCAGCAGTCGGAACGATGCGAGCCGCAGCGCGAGTGCGAACGACCACGATTCACCATGGCTTGCGTACCCCTTGGCGGGCAGTCCGCCGAGCGTCAGCACGAGGTCGTCCCGATGCGGGCCGACGAGGCTGACACCGCGCTCCAGCTCCTGCGGCCGGGCCTCGACAAGAGCTTCGAGCAGCAGGTCACGGAGGCGGCCGACGTCCGAAAAGTTATCCCCAGAGCCTGTGGACAACTCCGGTGGATTGTCCGCCGAGAGGGCCGGCATCGACGACCGGTAGGCGATCTCCGCGTCGCCGTCGGCATCACTCACCTGCTCGTACGCAGCGGCGACCGCCGGCCGCAGCGCGTTCACCAGCTGCACCCGCAGCGAGAGGATCTCCGCGCCGAGCTCGGCCAGTCGCGCGTCCCAGACGTCGAGCGTCGCAAGCTCGGCGGCCGCCGAGCTCTCCGACCGTGACGACCCACCGGAGCGCCGGGCCGACCGCGCCGACTTGAGCAGTGCCGAACGCTGCCGCAGGACCCGCTCGTAGTCGGAGAGCACCGCGGACACCCGCGGCATCATCAGGACCAGGAGCTGGTCCATGAACCTCCGCCGGCCGTCCGGGTCGCCCTTCACCAGGGCGAGGTCCTCGGGGGCGAAGAGCACCGTGCGCAGGACCCCCAGCACGTCCCGCGCCCGCACCGGCTGGCCCCGGTTGATCCGGGCGCGGTTCGCCTTGCCCTGGGTGATCTCCAGCTCGACCGTGCTCGCCCGGTCGCCCCGCACGATCCGCGTCCGGACGACCGCTCGCTCGGCGCCCGACCGCACGAGCGGCGCGTCCGTGGCGACCCTGTGCGAGGCGAGCGTCGCGACATAGCCGATGGCCTCGACCAGGTTGGTCTTGCCGCGGCCGTTGCGCCCTACGAACGCGTTGACCCCGGGTTCGAGCTCCAGGTCGGCCGACGCATACGACCGGAAGTCCAGCAGGGAGAGGTGGGAGACGTACATCGGTAGGAGATCGTACGTCCCGGCCGCTACTCCGCCGACTTCACCGCGTGCCCGCCGAACTGCTGGCGGAGCGCGGCCACGGCCTTCATGGCCGGCGACTGCTCCTGGCGCGAGGCGAACCGCGCGAACAGGGCGGCGGAGATCACGGGGAGCGGCACGGCCAGGTCGATGCCCTCGTCCACGGTCCACCGGCCCTCGCCGGAGTCGTCGACCCAGTCGTCGAGCAGCGCGAGCTTCGGGTCCTCCTCCAGCGCCTTGACCATCAGGTCGAGGAGCCAGGAGCGCACGACGGTGCCGCGGCTCCAGGCCCGCACCGTGCCGTGCACGTCGGTGATGAGGTCGGACTTGGCCGCGAGCAGCTCGTAGCCCTCGGCGTAGGCCTGCATCAGGCCGTACTCGATGCCGTTGTGGACCATCTTGGCGTAGTGGCCCGCGCCGACGCCGCCGGCGTGCACGAAGCCCTCCTCACGGGGCCCCTCGGGGCGCAGCGCGTCGAAGACCGGCAGCACGCTCTCCACGTCCGCGGCCGCGCCGCCGACCATCAGGCCGTACCCGTTCTCGAGGCCCCAGACGCCACCGCTCACGCCGACGTCGAGGTAGCCGATCCCGTTCTTCGCGAGCTCGGCGGCACGCTCCTGGTCCTCGACGTAGTGCGAGTTGCCGCCCTCGATGACGATGTCGCCCTCGGAGAGGATCTCACCGAGCTGGTCGAGCACGCCGCGGGTGGGCTCGCCCGCCGGGACCATCACCCAGACGACCCGCTTGTCCTCGGGGAGCGCTGCGGCGAGGTCCGCGAGCGTCGCGACGTCGGACACCTCGGGCCGCGGGTCGAACCCGGTGACCTCGATGCCGCCCTTGCGCAGACGGGCCCGCATGTTGTTGCCCATCTTCCCCAGGCCGACCAGACCGATGTGGGTAACCATGTGCGTGAAATCCTCCTGGGTCGTTCGACGGGGTCGCTCGTGGCGGCCGTCCTTGGTGCTGGCTGACGTCGGGTTGCGGGCACGCCCCGTCGATCAGGACGGGGCGTAGAACCCGTCAGCCGGTGAAGCGGATCGGCACCAGCAGGTACCGGTAGGCGGAGTCGTCCTCGCCGTCCAGGCTGCCCTGGCCGGTGAACTCGACCGGCTTGTTCGGGTGCGTGAACGACAGGCGGACGAAGTCCGTGCCCAGGGCGCCCAGGCCGTCGAGGAGGAACTGCGGGTTGAACGCCACCGCGATGTCCTCACCGACCAGGACTGCCTCCAGCGCCTCGGACGCCTGCGCGTCGTCGCCCTGGCCGGCATCCAGCACGACCTGCCCCTCGCTGAACGAGAGCCGGATCGGCGTGTTGCGCTCCGCGACGAGGCTCACGCGCTTCGCCGCCTCGATCAGCGGGGCGGTGGCGACGACGGCGTGGATGGGCGTGCTGTCCGGGAACAGGCGGCGGACGGCGGGGTAGTCGCCGTCGACGAGCTGGGAGGTGGTCTGCCGGCCGCCGGCCTCGAACCCGACGAGGTCGAGACCCTGGCCTGTGGACAGACCGACGTTCACGAGTCCGCCCGAGCCGAGCGACTTGGCGACGTCGTTGAGCGTGCGTGCCCGGACGAGCGCGACGGCGGAGAAGCCCGGCGTGGCCGGGGTCCACGTCAGCTCGCGGAGCGCGAGGCGGTAGCGGTCTGTGGACAGGAGGGTGATGCGCTCGCCCTCGATCTCGACGCGCACACCGGTCAGCAGGGGGAGCGTGTCGTCACGGCTGGCCGCGACGGTCACCTGGGCGACGGCGTGGGTGAACGCGTCACCCGACACGGTGCCGCTGACCTCGGGCAGGCCCGGCAGCGCCGGGTACTCGTCCACAGGCATGGTGAGGAGTGTGAATCGGCTGGCGCCACAGGTGACGACGACCTTGCTGCCCTCGAGTGCCACGTCCACAGGCTTGTTCGGCAGTGCTCGCGAGATCTCGGCGAGCAGACGGCCGGAGACCAGCACGGTGCCCGGCTCGGCCACCTCGGCGGGGATCTCGGAGCGCGCGGAGGTCTCGTAGTCGAAGCTCGCGAGGTTGATCACGCCCTGCGCGTTGGCCTCGATCCGAACCCCGGCAAGGACCGGTGCCGGCGGGCGCGTGGGGAGCGTGCGAGCGGTCCATGTCACGGCATCGGCGAGAACGTCGCGCTCGACCCTGAACTTCATGCCGTTACATCTCCTCTTGTTCCTGGGCTGTCGAGGGAAACCCTACGCGAGTTGGGGACCTCGCGGCACTCGATAGGCCGCGGCTGTGGATGGACTTCATGCCGGGTGTCGTACTAGTGTTCGAAGAGGTAGCCGAAGCGCTCGACCGGCTTATGAAGGCGTGTGGATTCCCCCTAATAGATAACTGTCGTAGTAGTAGTCGGTGTTGTGGAAACTGGGGAAATCGTGTCTTTCCGCAGGTCAGAGGCCATTTCCTCCTGTGGAGGAGCTGTGGGGCGATCTGTGCATGAACTGGGGACTGCTGTGGACGGCCAGTTTTTACACACAGGCTGTCCACCGATCGGGGTCCCGTCGCCCACAGAAAACAGGCGCTTGTCCACACCCGTCCACAGGCTTGTCCCCAGGTGTGTATCGGCTGGTCAGCGCGGCGCACCAAGTTCTGCACAGGTTGTGTCCACAGCGCTGGGGACAAGCGACGCCGAGCCCAGGTAATCAGCCGTTCCGCGTGTGGACAGCCCTGTGGAGGTGCGTATACGCAACACCCCTGCGCACCGGTCTCGCTGTGCACAGGGGTGTTGAAAGATGTGGAAGTGGGTTCTATGCCCGGATTTTCGGGCAGCGTGGAGCCGGGGAAGGCGGCACGTGTGAGGTGCGGGTCGTCAGCCGCGCTGCTGCTGCTTGATCCGGCTGGTGAGCTCGGTGACCTGGTTGTAGGTCGAGCGGCGCTCCGCCATCTGGCCGGCGATCTTCTTGTTCGCGTGCATGACCGTGGTGTGGTCGCGGCCGCCGAACTGCTGGCCGATCTTGGGGAGCGACAGGTCGGTGAGCTCACGGCACAGGTACATGGCGATCTGCCGGGCGGTGACGAGCACCCGGGACCGTGACGAGCCGCACAGGTCGTCGATGGTGAGGCCGAAGTAGGCGGCCGTCTGCGCGATCACGACGGCGGGTGTGATCTCCGCGGTGTCGTCGTCGTCGGTGATGAGGTCCTTCAGGACGATCTCGGCGAGTGCCAGGTCGACCTGCTGCCGGTTGAGGTTGGCGAACGCGGTGACCCGGATGAGCGCGCCCTCGAGCTCACGGATGTTCGTCGAGATCCGGGAGCCGATGTAGGAGAGGACGTCGGCCGGCACGGCGAGGTGCTCGCTCGCGGCCTTCTTGCGCATGATCGCGATCCGGGTCTCGAGGTCCGGGGGCTGGACGTCGGTGATGAGACCCCACTCGAAGCGGGAGCGCAGCCGGTCCTCGAAGCCGTTGAGCTGCTTGGGCGGGACGTCGGACGTGATGACGACCTGCTTGTTCGCGTTGTGCAGCGCGTTGAAGGTGTGGAAGAACTCCTCCATCGTCTGTTCCTTGCCCTGCAGGAACTGGATGTCGTCGATGAGGAGCACGTCGACGTCGCGGTACCGGCGCTGGAAGGCGCCCGCCTTGCCCTCGCCGATGCTGTTGATGAAGTCGTTCGTGAACTCCTCGGAGTTCACGTACCGCACGCGGATGTGTGGATAGAGGTTGTGGACGTAGTGCCCGATGGCGTGCAGCAGGTGGGTCTTGCCCAGTCCCGAGTCGCCGTAGATGAAGAGCGGGTTGTACGCCTTGGCCGGAGCCTCCGCCACGGCGACGGCCGCCGCGTGCGCGAACCGGTTGGACGAGCCGATGACGAACGTCTCGAAGATGTACTTCGGGTTCAGCCGGGTGGGCTCGGCCGACGGCTTGGGCGCGGGCTGCGGCGCGATCGGCATCTGCGCCTGCTCGGGCTCCGGGGGCTCGTGCTCGAGGGAGAGCGCCGCCGGGCCGGAGATCTGGGACGGGCCGGCGAGCGTGCTGCTGCTCAGCTCGGGATCCACGGTGATGCCGAAGCGGACGTCGCGTCCCAGGACCGACGACATCGCGGAGACCAGGTCGTCGCGGACGGCCGTCTCCAGATAGGTGCGCGTCTGCTCGTGCGGGACGGCGATGAAGACCATGTCGTCCAGCACGGCCATCGGCTTGGCGAGACGGATGAAGGCGAGCTGCCGGGGGCTCATGTCGGGCCGGGCCTCGAGCGCTGTCAGGGTCTGCGCCCAGACATCGCCGATGTTCTCGTCCGGGTTGGCCACTGGCTTTCCTTAGTCTCGTGCGTGGGGTGGTGCGCGACGCTGGGGGTGTGTTGGAGTCTGCCATGATGAGGCACCGTCCACACAGTTGTCCACAGGTTGTGGATGGCGCGGATCATGCCTGGGTAAGTGGTACGTAGCCAGGCAGGACGGCCCAGCGGGGAAGGCCGGCGAGGCGCGCGGTGTGGCGCGTCCGACACGCATGATCCTGCGGTTCTGGTTTGACCCGAGGGGCCCGCCCGGCGTAACGTCAGACAGCCGTTCCAGGTACTTCTGCGCGCCCATACACGGATTCGAGCCACGTCCTCCGACGTCGGCCAGGATCGATGGGCCAGGCCCCGGGTCGGCTCGGTCGATCGAACTTCTGAACGGCCACCATTCACTGCATCGTCGAGGACAGACGGTGTGCCTACCCCGACGTTCTTGGAGTACCTCGTGAGCAAGCGGACCTTCCAGCCGAACAACCGCCGTCGTGCGAAGACCCACGGCTTCCGGCTGCGCATGCGCACCCGTGCCGGCCGCGCCATCCTGGCAGCTCGCCGGCGTAAGGGTCGCGCCGAGCTCTCAGCCTGAGCCATGTTGCCCGCGGCGCACCGTATGCGCCGTTCCGTCGACTTCGAGCGGACGGTGCGCCGCGGCACGCGCGCAGGTCGATCGACCTTGGTGGTTCACCTCCTGGTCCCGGACGAAAATGTCCCGGATCCAGGATCGGGAACTCCACAGGTCGGTTTTGTCGTTTCCAAGGCTGTGGGTAACTCCGTGCAGCGCAACCTGGTGAAGCGTCGGCTCCGTGCCGCCGCCGTCGGCCAGCTCTCCGTGCTGCCCAGCTCCGCTCGTGCGGTGGTACGCGCGCTGCCGCCGTCGGCGGACGCGACCTACGCGGACCTCGACCGCGACCTCGACTCGTGCTTGCGGCGTGCTGTCGCGCGCGTCTCCGGAGACGGGAAGAGATGACCACCATCCCCGCCCCTGAGGGTGAGGCGCCGACGCGTGAGCCTTCGCTGATCGGCCGGCTCCCGGTGACCCTCCTTGTGGGGATGGTCCGGTTCTACCAGGCGTTCATCAGCCCGATGAGCCCCCCGAGCTGCAAGTACTACCCGTCCTGCTCGCAGTACGCCCTGATCGCGCTGCGTCGCCACGGTGCGCTGCGCGGGCTCGGTCTCGCGCTGTGGCGCCTGCTGCGGTGCAACCCGTGGAGTCTCGGCGGCGTCGACGACGTGCCGCCCGCGCGCGGCACGCACACTCACGCCGAGAGCTGACCCGCCTCGGCTCGTGCCGCCGTACACGACCCCCTCGCACCCACCGCAGACTTCGCGTCACCAACACTGGAGCTTCTTGACCGATGGACTTCTTCGCCTTCCTCTACCCCATCGAATGGGTCGTAGCCTGGATCATTTACGGCTCGCACTGGCTGTTCACGACGCTCGGGATGGCCAGCGGCCCCGGGACGGCGTGGGTGCTGTCGATCGTCGCCCTCGTGATCGTCATCCGCGTGCTGCTCATCCCGCTGTTCTTCAAGCAGATCAAGGCCTCGCGCGGGATGCAGATGATCCAGCCCGAGCTGCAGGCCGTGCAGAAGAAGTACAAGGGCAAGACGGACCCGGCGTCCCGCGAGAACATGACGCGCGAGACCATGGAGCTGTACCGGAAGCACGGGACGAACCCGTTCGCCTCCTGCATGCCGATCCTGCTGCAGTCGCCGATCTTCTTCGCCCTGTTCCGGGTGCTGAACAGCCTCAAGCAGATCTCCGAGGGCACGGCTGACCCCATCGGCCCGATCACCCGCGACGTCGCAGGTGACATCGAGTCGTCCACGCTGTTCGGTGCCCAGCTGAGCGACGTCTTCCTGCAGACGGACTCGATGACCTCGCGCATCGTGGTCATCGTGCTGATCGTCGCGATGAGCGTCACGACCTTCACCACGCAGCGCCAGCTGACGATGAAGAACATGCCGCCGTCGGCTCTCGAGGGCCCGATGGCGCAGACGCAGAAGCTGATGCTCTACATGCTGCCGATCGTCTTCGCGATCTCCGGCGTGAACTTCCCGGTTGGTGTGCTGATCTACTGGACCGTCACGAACCTGTGGTCCATGGGCCAGCAGTACTACACGATCAAGCGGATGCCGACCCCTGGCTCCGTCGCCGAGAAGCAGATGAAGGAGCGGCAGGCCGCGAAGGCCGCGCGCAAGGCTGCCCGGAACGGCGGGGTCGTCGAGGAGGACGTCCCGGTGGTCGAGGAGCCGAAGAGCGGCCAGCGCGTCCAGCCCAAGCGGAAGAACCGGCAGAAGAGCGGGACCCGCCCGGCGATCGCACAGGCCGCCCCGCAGGACGCCACCGATGCAGTGGCCGACGCACCGGCCGATGCGCCGACCGACGGATCGACCGGCAAGCAGCAGGCCGGTACGTCGAAGCAGTCGAGCACGGCCAAGCAGTCGGGCACGCCGAAGCAGGCCGGCTCGCCCAAGCAGGCCGGCTCGCCCAAGCAGTCGAGCACGCAGCCCGGATCGAAGCCCAAGCAGTCCGGCACCGCGCCCGGGTCGACCCCGGCGTCGTCGGGCAAGCGCAAGCAGAAGAAGTAGGAGGAGACGCGATGAACGCGAGCACAGGCACGGCCGCACCCGATCCCGCGGCCACGGTCGCGGATCCGGAGGACCGCACCAAGCGCCTCGAGGAGGAGGGCGAGATCGCCGCCGACTACCTCGAGGAGTTCCTCGACATCGCCGACCTGGACGGCGACATCGACCTGGACATCAAGCACGACCGCGCGGCGGTCGAGGTGGTCGCTGACGACCCCGAGTCGCTCGGGCACCTGATCGGCCGCGAGGGCGAGGTGCTCGACGCGATGCAGGAGCTCACCCGCCTGGCGGTGCAGACACGGACGGGGGACCGGAGCCGGCTGATGCTCGACATCGGTGGCTACCGTGCGGCGCGCCGTGTCGAGCTCACGCGGATCGCGGAGCGGGCCGTCGAGCAGGTGCAGGAGTCCGGCGCGGAGGTGGAGCTCGAGCCGCTCAACGCGTTCGAGCGCAAGGTCGTGCACGACGCCGTTGCCGCTGCGGGCCTGGTCAGCGATTCGCGCGGCGTCGAGCCGGAGCGGTACGTCGTGGTCCAGCCGGCCGGAACGGCTGCGGTCACCCACTGATCCGATGGTTTCGGCCGAGGGCCGGTGCGCGTCCCGAGGACGTGCACCCGCCCGCGGGGGGGTTGGGTTGTTTTGACACCGAGTGGGG
>NZ_JBHWZO010000245.1:0-9438 GCF_042728455.1 Promicromonospora sp. NPDC060204 | reverse complement strand
TCATGGATCAGCCCTTCTCGGGGTCCTTGAGGCCGACACCGACGTAGTCGATGCCGCCGCTCGCGGCGTTCGCCGAGGAGTACAGCCCGGTGACGTTCTCACCTGGGAGCAGCACCGTCTTGGCGACCATGAGCGGGACGATCGGCGCCAGCTCGATGATCTGCTCGTCGAGGTCGCCCCACTGCTCGTTCGCCGCGGCGATGTCGGTCATGGCCCCGATCTCGTCGATCTTGGCGTTGACGTCGTCGTCGTTCAGCTGGGCGAGGTTGTTGTTGCCCTTCTCGTAGATGTTGCGGCCGTCGAACAGCGGCGGGATGAAGGTCGCCGCCGACGACGCCCAGTCCGGGCACCAGCCGGTGATCGCGGCGTCGTGCTGCTGCGACGGGGTGCCGATGGTCTCGTAGTAGGTGGACGTGTCGATCAGGTTCAGCTTGACCGTGATGCCGATGCGCTCGAGTGACTGCTGGATCGACTCGGCCTGGGCCTGCATCGACTCCTGCGAGCGGATGTCGAGGGTCAGGGTGAACCCGTCGGACAGGCCGGCCTCGTCGAGCAGCTTCTTGGCGGCCTCGACGTCGCCGGTGCCGTCCGCCGACGGGTACAGGTCGAAGTCCTTGTGACCGGCGACCGCCGGCGGGATGATCGTCGTGGACGGGGCGCCGAGCTGCGTGCCGCCGCTGGCGTTCACGATGGAGCTGCGGTCGACGGCGTAGCTGATCGCCTGGCGCACCCGGACGTCGTCGAGCGGCGCCTTGGTGGTGTTCAGGCCCATGTAGGTGGTGCAGATGCCGTCGAACTGCAGCACGCGCTCCTGCAGCTGCGGCGTCTGCAGGCGGGGGAGCGTGGCCGGCTGGATGTTGCCGGCGATCGCGTTGACGTCCGCGCCCTGCCCGGCGATGAGGCGCTCGTCGATGGTGGCCGGGTCCAGGCCGATGGTGAACTCCCAGCCGTCCGGCTTGGCGGCGCGCACGTCGTCGGTCGCGGCGTCCCAGTTCTCGTTGCGCTCGAGCTTGATGGTGCTGCCCGGCACGTACTCGGCCAGCTTGTAGGGGCCGGAGGCGACGATCTGGTGGATGAACTCGTCGCCGGCGCCGCTGCCCTCGGGGAACGGGGTCGCGTTGACCTGGGAGACGACGGCGTCGAACTCGGGGAACGGCTTCTTCAGGTGGAAGACGATCGTCTTCTCGTCCGGCGTCTCGATCGTCGGCAGGTCACCCGTCTTGTACGGGCCCACGTAGTCCTCGGGGGCGTCGATGACCTGCTTGAGGTACGGGGAGCCGATGCCGAGCTCCGGGTCCCAGGCCCGGGAGACGCCGAACTTGACCTCCGCCGAGGTGATCGGGTCGCCGTTGTCGAACTTGAGCCCGTCCTTGAGCGTGTACGTCCAGGTCAGACCGTCGTCGGACACCTCGCCGAGGGACTCCGCCAGGTCCGGGACGATCGCGGTCGGGTCGTCCGCCGAGCCCGGCGCGGACGTCGTGAGCTGGCGGTAGACCAGCCGGTAGAAGTTGTTCACGCCGCCGTCCCAGCCGCGTGCCGGGTCGAGGTAGGAGAAGTCGGCGTTCTGCAGCACCTGCACGGTGCCGCCCTCGGCGGGCTCGGCCCCGAAGCCGCCGCCGCCCGAGGAGGAGGCGTCCTGGCTGCCGCCGCCGCACGCGGCGAGCGCGAGCGTCGCGGCGACCGCGACGGCTGCTGTCGTCATCCGATGGAACTTCACGATGTGGCCCTTCGATCAGTGACGCGGGTGCGTCGGGTGGTCTGCGGTACGGCCCCGGCGCAGCCGCTGTCGTCGTCGACGCGGCCAGGCCTTCGATATGTGATGCGTGATATGTTACTGAGACCCTACAGGGATGTCGATGGGGTGATTGTAAACGTCGCGTTTCGGCGGGATGACGCCAGTTTTGGCGGGCGAAAGACCGGCGAGCCGGCCCTCGCTCAGGTACCCTCTGGCGGCATTGACGACGGGTTTCCTGTCGTGTGTAATATTCTACTGTCGAAGCCTGACACCCCTGGAGAGCACCATGAGCTCAGTTTCACCGACCCCGTCGGTCCGTCGTCTACCGCCGGTCGCGAGCCTGCGCGAGCAGGTTCACCGCGCCCTCGTGGCGGCGATCGTCGCGGGCGAGCTGGAGCCCGGCGAGCTGGTCTCCGTGCCCACGCTGGCCGCGCGCTTCGACGTGTCCGCGACCCCGGTGCGCGAGGCCGTGCTGGACCTGGAGCGGCGCGGCTTCCTGGAGGCCGTGCGCAACAAGGGCTTCCGCGTCACGCGCGTGAGCGACCAGACGCTGCGGCACGTCGCCGCCGTCCGGCTCGTGATCGAGCCCGTGTGGATGGAGCGGCTCGCCAAGTCGTTCCCCGTGGGGCAGCTCGGGGAGTTCCGGGCGCTCGCCGACGAGATCGTCGAGGGCGCGCGCACGGGCGACCTCATCGCGTACCTCCAGGCGGACCAGGCGTTCCACCTGCGGCTCATGGGCCTGCTGGGCAACCCGGTGGCCGGCGAGATCGTGGCCGACCTGCGCGACCGCGCGCGGCTGCTCGGCCTCTCGACGATGGTCGCGGGCGGCACGCTGGCCGCCTCCGCCCAGGAGCACCACGAGCTGCTCGACCTGCTCGCGGCCGGCGACGGCCCCGGCGCCAAGGCGCTGATGGAACGGCACATCGGGCACTCGCTGGGCACGTGGGCGGGCAAGCCGGAGGACTGAGCAGGACGGCCCGGCATCGGGCCGGCAGAGCAGGGCAGACACAGTGCAGGACGACGGAACGACGGAGGGGGTGGACGTGGCAGCGGACGTGGTGATCGTCGGCGCCGGGATCGTGGGCGCCGCGTGCGCGCGCTCCCTGGCTCTGGCCGGGGCGAGCGTCGTGGTGCTCGACCGCGGGGCCGCGGCCGCCGGCACCAGCGCGCACGGCGAGGGCAACCTGCTGGTCTCGGACAAGGGTCCGGGGCCGGAGCTGGTGCTCGCCCAGGAGTCGCTGCGCCGGTGGACGGCGCTCGCCGGGGAGCTGGCCGACGAGCTCGGCCCGCGGTTCCCGTCGGTCGAGCACGACGCCAAGGGCGGGGTGGTCGTCGTGGCCTCGGACGCCGGTCTGGCCGGGCTGCGCGAGTTTGCCGCGGGGCAGCGCGAGGTGGGCGTCGAGGCCGTCGAGGTGACCGGCGACCAGGCCCGCGAGCTCGAACCCGACCTCGCGCCCGGCGTCCTGGGCGCGATCCACTACCCGCAGGACGCGCAGGTGCAGCCGGTCGCCGCCGCCGAGGCGCTGCTGGCGTCCGCGCGCCGGGCCGGCGCCGTCGTCCGCACGGGGGTGGAGGTGACCGGGCCGCTGCTGGGGGCCGACGGGCGCCTGACCGGCGTCGCCACCACGCGGGGTGACGTCGCCGCGGGAGCGGTGGTCGTCGCGGCCGGGCCGTGGTCGGCGGACGTCGCGGAGCGGCTCGGCTCGTGGGTCCCGGTGCGGCCGCGCCGCGGGACCGTGCTCGTGACCACGCCGATGGCGCAGCGCATCCACCACAAGGTGTACGACGGCGACTACTTCGCCGCCACGCAGTCCGCGGGCGCGGAGCTGCAGACGTCCGCCGTCATCGAGTCGACGCGCGGCGGGACCGTGCTGATCGGGTCCAGCCGGGAGCAGGTGGGGTTCGACGAGCGCTTCCGCGCCGAGGTGCTCGCCCAGATGGCGCGGCGCGCCGTGACGGTGTTCCCGTTCCTCGCCGAGACCAACGTGATGCGCTCCTACCTGGGCTTCCGCCCGTACATGCCGGACCACCTGCCCGTGATCGGCGCCGACCCGGCGCTGCCCGGCCTGTGGTTCGCGACCGGTCACGAGGGCGCGGGCGTCGGCCTGGCGCCCGCGACCGGCGACCTGATCGCCGCAGGCCTGCTGGGGACGGAGCCCGCCGTGGACCCGCGCCCGTACGCGGCGGACCGCTCCACGCTCCAGGCCCTGCGCCCCACCCCGGTGTCCGAGAACGCCCACGAGGGAACACGACCATGACGTCGAGCCGTATCCCGGCCGCCGCCGACCCGGTGCTGCCGGGTCCCGACCGGCCCTTGACGATCTGGGTCGACGGCGAGCCCGTCACCGGCACGGCCGGGCAGACCATCGCGGGCGTCCTGCTGGGCGCGGGACGCCGCCAGTGGCGCTCGACCGGCCAGAGCGGCGCACCGCGCGGCGTGTTCTGCGGCATCGGCGTGTGCTTCGACTGCGTCGTGGAGGTCAACGGCCTGCGCGACGTGCGGGCCTGCCTGCGCCGCGCGCAGGACGGCGACGTCGTGGCGCGGCAGGGTGAGCCGTTCGGCGAGCCCGGCGCAGGGCGTTCGGACGAGCACGACGCACCGGGGGTGACCCGATGAGCGGGGTGAGTGCAAAGCACGTCGTCGTCGTGGGCGCTGGCCCGGCGGGCCTCGCCGCCGCGCGCGCCGCCGCCGACGCCGGGGCGCGGGTGACGGTGCTCGACGCCGCCGACGTGCTCGGCGGCCAGTACTGGCGGCACCTGCCCGCCGAGCGTCCGGCCGGGCGCGAGCACCTGCTGCACCACAAGTGGGACACGTACCGCGCGCTGGCCGACGCCCTGCGGGCGCACCCCGCGGTCACGGTGGTCCCGACGGCGCAGGTGTGGTCGCTGGAGCGGGTGCCCTCGCCGGAGCGGCCCGCCGGCGTCCGCCTGAACGTGTTCGTCGGGGAGCCGGACGGCGTCGGGCGCGAGGCCCGGACGTTCGAGCCGGACGCCCTCGTGCTCGCGACCGGCGCCCACGACCGGACCCTCCCGTTCCCCGGCTGGCAGCTCCCTGGCGTCTACTCGGCGGGGGCGGCGCAGGCGCTGGCGAAGGGGGAGCGGGTCGCCGTCGGGCGCCGCGTCGTCGTCGCCGGGGCCGGACCGTTCCTGCTGCCCGTCGCCTCGTCGCTGTTGCGGACCGGTGCCACCGTGCTCGGCGTGCACGAGGCGAGCCGGACCGGCTCGTTGGCCCGCGGCTGGCTGGACCGTCCGTGGGGGCTGGTCGGCGCCGTCGGCAAGGCCGGCGAGCTGGCCGGATACGTCGGCGAGCTGGTGCGCCACCGCGTCCCGTGGCGTCCCGGCGAGGCCGTGGTCGCCGCGCACGGCGACGGCCAGGTCGAGGCCGTGACGATCGCCCGGCTCGACGCCCGCTGGGCGCCCGTGCCAGGGACGGAACGCCAGGTCGAGGCCGACGCCGTCGCCGTGAGCCACGGGTTCACGCCGCGCCTGGAGCTGGCGATCGCCGCGGGGTGCGCCCTTGCGCCGAGCCGGTTCGTGGTCGTGGACGACACGCAGGCCACGTCCGTGCCGGGCGTGTGGGCCGCCGGAGAGATCACCGGGATCGGCGGGGCCGACGCGGCGCTCGCCGAGGGCGCCGTCGCGGGCACCGCCGCCGCCGGGGGCGACCTCCTGTCCGGGACCGCCGGCCGTGCGCTCCGGGCCCGCGACCACGCCCGCGGCTTCGCCGCCCGGATCGAGGCCGCCCACGGCATCCGCGGCGGGTGGGTGCGCTGGCTGCGTGACGACACCGTCGTCTGCCGCTGCGAGGAGACCACCTTCGGCCGCGTGCGCGAGGTCGTCGAGCTGACCGGGTCGCACGAGACCCGCTCCGTGAAGCTCACCAGCCGCGCCGGGCTCGGCCCGTGCCAGGCCCGCATGTGCGGCCGCACGCTCCAGGAGCTGCTCGACGGCGACGGGTCGGACGGTGCGCCCGGCGTCGACCGCCGTCCGCTCGTGGTGCCCGTGCGGCTCGGCGACCTGGCCGCGCTTCCCGCTCCCTCTACTTCACTTCCGACTGCTTCTTCCCACAGCATCGCAACCACAGGAGACCTGACATGAACCAGCGATTCGACCTCGGCGGCGTCATCGTCGCCACCACGCTCGCCTTCACGCCGGACGAGTCCGCGCCCGCCGGGCTGGCCGTCGACTACGAGAAGTTCGCCGCGCACTGCGACTTCCTCATCGAGAACGGCTGCCGCGGCGTCGGCCCGAACGGTTCGCTCGGCGAGTACTCCTCGCTGACCGACGACGAGCGCCGCAAGGTGATCCAGACCGCCGTCAAGGCGGTGGACGGCCGCGGCCTGGTCGTCGCCGGCGTGCACGGCGTGGGCTCGCACCAGGCCAAGCACTGGGCCGAGCTCGCCGCCGAGGACGGGGCCGACGGCGTCCTGCTGCTCCCGCCCACCATCTACCGCGCCAACCGCGCCGAGGTGATCGCGCACTACGCCGCCGTGAACGAGGTGGGCCTGCCGATCATGATCTACAACAACCCGATCGACACCAAGGTCGACCTCACGCCGAGCATCCTGGCGGAGCTGGCCCAGCTCGAGAACGTCGTGGCGGTCAAGGAGTTCTCGGGCGACGTGCGGCGCGTGCTGGAGATCAAGGAGCTCGCCCCGGACCTCGACGTCATCGCGGGCGCCGACGACCTGCTGTTCGAGTCCCTCGTCGCGGGCGCCGTCGGCTGGTTCGCCGGGTACCCGAACGCGTTCCCGCGCGAGGCCGTGGAGATCTACACGCTGGTCACCGAGGGGAAGATCGACGAGGCGCGCGAGCTGTACCGCCACCTCGTGCCGGTCTTCCGCTGGGACTCGCGCACCGAGTTCGTGCAGGCCATCAAGCTCTCGATCGACATGGCCGGGCAGAGCTACGGTGGGCCCACCCGCCCGCCGCGCGGCCCGCTGTCCGCGGAGCACGAGGCACAGGTCCGCAAGGACACCGAGGCGGCGCTCAGCTACATCGCCTCCCGCAACCCCCGCTGAGTGCTGGCTATTTGCGCGATCGAAAGGATTCGACAGCGCAAATGTCCAGCACTCAACGAGAAGGAGGAAGCATGCGTTCTAGCAGGACCATCACCGCCGTCGACTCGCACACGGAGGGCATGCCGACGCGCGTCGTGACCGGCGGCGTGGGGCCCATCCCCGGCGCCACGATGAACGACAAGCGGCTGTACTTCATGGAGCACATGGACGGGCTGCGGCACTTCCTGATGGACGAGCCGCGGGGGCACGGCGCGATGAGCGGCGCCATCCTGCAGCCGCCCACGCGGTCCGACTGCGACTGGGGCGTCGTCTACATCGAGGTGTCCGGGTGCCTGCCGATGTGCGGCCACGGCACCATCGGCGTGGCCACGGTGCTGGTCGAGACGGGCATGGTGGACGTCGTCGAGCCGGTCACGGAGATCCGGCTCGACACGCCCGCCGGGCTCGTCGTCGCGAAGGTCGCCGTCAGCGACGGCCACGCCGACGCCGTGACCATCGAGAACGTGCCCAGCTTCGTGACCGCCCTCGACCAGGAGGTCGAGGTGCCGGGCTACGGCACCGTGCCCTACTCCATGGCGTTCGGCGGCAACTTCTACGCCCTGGTCGACCTCGACGACCTCAAGCTGCCGTTCGATCGCGACCGCCAGCAGGACCTGCTCGCCGCCGGGCTCGCGATCATGGACGCCATCAACGAGACCGCGATGCCCAAGCATCCGGTGCTCGACGGCGTCGAGGGCTGCCACCACGTCGAGCTGATCGCCCCCGGCTCGGATGCCACGCTGTCCCGGCACGCCATGGCGATCTACCCGGGCTGGTTCGACCGGTCGCCGTGCGGCACCGGCACGTCGGCCCGCATGGCCGAGCTCTGGGCGCGCGGCGAGCTGGCCCTGGACACCGACTTCGTGAACGAGTCGTTCATCGGCAGCCGGTTCGTCGGCCGCCTGGTGGGGGAGACGACGGTCGCGGGCCTGCCCGCCGTCCTGCCCACGATCACCGGCCGTGCCTGGGTCACGGGCACCGCCAACTACCTGCTCGACCCGAGCGACCCGTTCCCCACGGGTTTCGTGTTCTGACCCGCTTTCTTCGATGAGGAGCCCCATGACCGCCACCGCGGCGTCCGACCTTGACCGCACCGTCGACGACGTGGCCCGCCGGGCCACCGAGGCCTTCGCCGGGCTGTCCCGGGCCACGCCCGCGACCCGCGCCGACGGCCTGCGCCGCGCCGCCGCGGCCCTCGGCGACCACGCCGACGAGCTCGTCGCCACCGCCCACGTGGAGACCGGCCTCGCCGAGGCGCGGTTGCGCGGCGAGCTCAAGCGCACGCAGGTGCAGCTGCGCTTGTTCGCGCACGTCGTGGAGGACGGCGCCTACCTCGACGTCCGCATCGACGAGGCCGACCCCGACTTCGTGCTCGGCCCCCGCCCCGACCTGCGCCGCGCCCTGTGGCCCGTGGGCCCCGTGGTCAACTTCGCGGCGAGCAACTTCCCGTTCGCGTTCTCCGTGGCGGGCGGCGACACCGCGGCGGCGCTCGCGGCGGGGTGCCCGGTGATCGTCAAGGCGCACCCGGGGCATCCGTGGCTGTCGGCGCGGGTGGCGACGCTCGTGGCCGGCGCGCTCGTCGAGGCCGGGCTGCCGGAGGACACGCTCCAGCTCGTCGCCGACCAGGACGCCGGGGTGGCGCTGCTGGAGCACCCGGCCGTGCGGGCCGCGGCCTTCACCGGTTCGCAGCACGTGGGGCAGCTCCTGGCCGCCCGGGCCGCCGCGCGGCCCGAGCCGATCCCGTTCTTCGGCGAGCTCGGCAGCGTCAACCCGGTGCTGGTCTCGCAGGCAGCCCTGGACGAGCGCGCGGACGCGCTGCTCGCCGGGTTCGTGGCGAGCGTCTCCGGCTCGGCCGGCCAGCTCTGCACCAAGCCGGGCTTCCTGCTCGTCCCGGAGGGCATGGCGTACGACGCCGCCGTGGTCGCCGCCGCGGCCGACGTCCCCGAGCACCGGCTGCTCAACCCGTCGATCGCCGACGGCTACGAGCGGCGCGTCGGCCAGGCGCTGGCCGTGGACGGGGTGCGCGTGGTGCGCGCCGGCGACTTCCGGCGGGACGACGACGGGCAGGCCTGGGTGACGCCGACCTTCGTCGCCGCGCCGCTCGACGTGCTCCGCGCCGCCGGACCCGCGCTGCTCGACGAGGTGTTCGGGCCGTTCTCCGTGATCGTGGAGTACCCGGCCGGGACCGACCTGGCCGGCGTCGTCGGCGAGCTGTTCCCCGGCAACCTCACGCTGACCCTGCACCTTGGGTCGGGGGAGACCGGCGCGGAGCAGGGCGCGCTCGTGGCGGCGCTGGGGCGGCACGCCGGGCGGGTGCTGCTCGGCGGCTGGCCCACGGGTGTGGCGGTGACCCCCGCGATGCAGCACGGCGGGCCGTCGCCCGCGACGACGACGGACGGCACGTCGGTCGGCACCGCCGCGATCGGCCGGTTCCTGCGCGGGGTGACGTTCCAGGACGCACCGCAGGAATTGCTGCTGGCGCCGCTGCGCGACGACAACCCGTGGGGCGTGCCCCGCACGGTGTCGCCGCGGGGTGCGTCGGCGCAGTGGTGACGTCGGCGGAGTGGTGACGAGTTCGGCAGTCTGCTGAGCACGTCTCGCCTGGTCGGCAGTTTGCATCGAGGTCGGCACAGGCCTGTGCCG
>NZ_JBHWZO010000244.1:0-9460 GCF_042728455.1 Promicromonospora sp. NPDC060204 | reverse complement strand
ACGCCCCGCCGTCCGGCAGCGAGAATGGTCCCGTGCCGCATCCGTCTGACGCCCCCGCGCCGCCCGAGAACCCCCTCGCCCACATCGTCTACTTCGAGCCCCGCATCCCCGGGAACACCGGGTCCGCGATCCGGCTCGCCGCCGTCACGGGGGCGCGGCTGCATCTCGTGGAACCGCTGGGCTTCGACCTGTCGGAGGCCAAGCTGAAGCGCGCCGGCCTCGACTACCACGACCTCGCCGTCATGGACGTGCACCCGTCGCTCGACGCGGCCCTCGACGCGCTGCCCGAGGCCAGGGTCTTCGCGTTCACGACCCGCGCGACCACCCGCTTCACCGACGTCGAGTACCGGCCGGGCGACGTGCTGCTGTTCGGCCCCGAGCCGACTGGGCTGCCGCCGGAGGCGCTCAAGCACCCCCGGGTCACCGACGAGCTGCGCATCCCGATGCTGCCGGGTCGCCGGTCGCTCAACCTGACCAACGCGGCATCGATCGCGGTCTACGAGGTGTGGCGCCAGGCGGGATTCGCCGAGGGGGCGTGAGGTTCGGCTACGGCCGCACCACCAGCACACGCCCCGGGGCCAGCTCGTACCGGCCGGGCACGGCGCCGGGGCTCGACGGACCCGCCTGCGCGACCACGGTCACGGGCGGCTCGCCCACCACGCGGTCCGACGTCGGGAACCAGTTGCGGCCCACGCTGACCAGGATGAGCATGCCGTCGATGTGCCCGGCCGGGCTGAACGTCGCCGACCCGGTCGGGTAGCGGCCGATCCCGGCCTCGGTGAGCCGGTCGGCGGTGCCCACGACGTCGGGCACGGCGATGCCCACCTCGCTCACGGACAGCAGGTCGCCCGGCCCAAACGGTTCCGACGGGCTTGGCTGGGTGCCGGGCGCGTGCGGGCTCGAGGCCTTCGCACCCGTGCCGCGCCCGGCACCCAGGTCTCGGGGGAGATCACGGCGCGCGATGACCTCCAGGACGGAGCGGTCCGGCCCCGGGAAGTACAGCGACCGCGCGTTCCAGGCGTCCTGTGCCTCGAACTCCGTCCGGTCGCCGTCGCTCAGCAGACCGGGCCCCGCCGCCAGGAACGCGCGGGCGGCGTCGAACCGCGCGTCGTCGATCAGGAACGCGTAGTGCTGATCGCCCGCGGCGACGGCATCCTCGCGGAAGCGCAGGACGGTGCGCCCGACGGTGACCTCGACCGCGCCGATCTCCTTGCTGACCGGCAGGCCGAGGACCGTCTCGTAGTACGCGGCCGTCTCGGCGATCGAGCGGGTCACCGTGTCGATGCTGATGATCTCCATGCGACCCAGCCAACAACCTCAACGACGGTTGAGGTCAAGCGGCTGCCGCCGGCCTACGCCAGCAGCCAGGACCCCGCGCGACGCAGCAGCTCCTGGTGCCCCGCCGAGGTGAACGAGCGGACGTCGTGGCCGAGCCCCGAGTACACGCTGCGGCCGCCGTGCGCCTCGTTGACCCACAGCACCGGGTGCGGGGCGCCGTCGTCGTCCAGGGTGGTGCCGAGCACGCGCGTCTCCGGGGCGACGCGGAGCCGGCAGTACCGCTCGTCGAAGGCGTCGACCACGCTCAGGCCCTCCGTGAGGGGGTGGCCGACCGTCAGCTCGAAGCGGGCGGTGCCGATCGGCGGGTGCATCGACTCGCCCGGGATCCAACGTCCGCCGAGCACCGCCTCCCAGTCGGGCGCGTCGTAGAAGGTGTTCGCCGCCTGGTGCAGGCCAAGCACGGCGCCCCCGGCCCGCGCCCAGGCGGACAGCCGGTCGTGGACGGGTCGCCAGTCGTCGTCGGACCCGTCGAAGTCGGCATCCCGGCGGCCCGTCCCGCCGTTGACGACCAGCAGGTCCACGGAGTCCAGGTCGTCCAGCGCGTGGCGGAACAGCCCGCGCACCTCGACGGCCCCCAGCTCACCGAGGATCCCGGCCGCCACGTGCGACGTCGCCGCGTGGTCGTGCCAGGGGTCCTCGTAACGTCCACGGCCGGAGAGGATGAGGATGCGGCGTTGCGTCATGCGCCCGATCCTGCCATCGCGTCACCCCGACGCGGCGTCCGCGCCGGGCGGCGGACGCCGAACGTAGCCTTCGTCGCTCCAAACGGGGCTCATGGACCGACCGACCCTACGTTCGACGGGGCCCGCCTACGGGAGCACCAGGAGCTTGCCTCGCGACTCGCCCGAGGCCAGGCGGCGAAAGGCCTCGACCCCGTCGGCAAGGGCGTAGCGGCGGTCGATCCTGGGGCGCACGGCGCCCGAGGCGAGCAGCCCCGCGAGCTCGTCCAGGTCGGCGCGGCGGTTCGGGTGCCAGGCGAAGGTGCCGATCCGGGTGCCGGTGAGCGCGCCGACGACCGGGCCGAGCAGCGCCTTCTCCGCGAAGGAGCCCATCCGCCGCGCGATCAGCACGTACCGGCCGCCCGGCGCCAGGCAGCGGCGGACCGCCGCGACGGACCGGGTGTCGGCGATGTCCAGCACCACGTCGAACCGCCGGCCGGAGCGCGTGACGTCCTCCTCGCGGTAGTCGATCACCTCGTCCGCGCCCAGCTCGCGGAGCAGCGCGAGCCTGTCACCGTGGTCGACGGCGGTGACCTCCGCGCCCCGGGCCTTCGCGATCTGCACCGCGAACGGCCCCACGCAGCCGCCCGCGCCGTTGACCAGCACGCGCTCCCCCGGCCGGATCGGCCCGGCGGCGCGCAGGCCCTGGAGCGCGAGCGAGCCCGAGTGCGGCGCGGTGGCCGCGTCCTCGAACGGGACCTGATCCGGGAGCGGCGAGAGGGCGGATGCCGGGACACACACCCGGTCGGCCAGCGCGCCGTGCCCGCTGTCGAAGAGGTCGGCCCAGACGCGGTCGCCCGGGACCAGGCCCGTCACCTCGGACCCGACCCGCTCGACCGTCCCGGCGACGTCGAGGCCGACCCGCTGGTTCGTCGGCCGCACCAGGCCCGTGGCCACGCGGGCGATGCGCGGGCGGCCGAGGAGGTGGTCGAGGTCCGCCGTGTTCAGCGAGGCGGCCGCGACCCGGACGACCGCCTCGCCCGGGCCTGGCTCGGGCCGCCCGACGGCGGCGACCCGCAGGACGTCCACAGGACCGTACCGGTCGCGGACGACCGCCCTCACGGCGCGCCGCCCGCCCCGTCGCGGGCGGCGGCCGATCCGTCCTGGCCCGCGGCGGCCGCCGCGGAGGCCGCCCCGCCCGAACCGGTCACCACCCGCCGCAGCGCGAGGAAGTCGGTGACCTTGAAGAGCCGTGCGATCCGCCGATCCACCGCAGTCAGGTAGGGCAGGGCTTCGGCCGGCTCGATGATCTCCGGGGTCACCACGTAGCTCTGCCCGTCGACCCGCAGCTCCGCGGAGCCGGCCGCCCGGACGTTCCGCAGCCAGTCCACGCCGGCGCCGTACGGGAGGTACACGAGGAAGTCGTCGTCCATCCGGTACACGCCGATCGGCGTCGCGTACCGCACCCCGGACCTGCGCCCGACATGGCGGATCAGGTCGTTGGACGAACCGGGCTCCCCCGCGTCCCGCAGCGTCCGGCGGTTGGTGACCCTCCGGTTGAACCGCCGGACGACCGCGAGCCCGCGCCGGCTCTTGGTCCGCATGACCAGCACCAGCGCCGCGAACGCGGCGAGCCCCAGCACGAGGAGAGTCCCCACCACCCACAGGATCCAGGCCCACATGACGCACCGCCTTCCGGACGAGACTTACGGCGTAAGTCTTACGACGTAAGGTAGGACCGTCGCGAGGCCCCGTCAAGGGTCGGCGGACGTAGGATCGCGAGACCATGACTTCCCCGCAGACGACCGGCACGCCACCGCGCACCACCCTGACCCGTGCCCGGGTGCTGGAGTCGGCGGTCGCCCTGGCGGACCGGGAAGGTCTCGGCGCGCTCACCATGCGGAGCCTGGCCCGCGAGCTCGGCATCGAGGCGATGTCGCTCTACCACCACGTCGCCAACAAGGAGGACCTGCTCGACGGCGTGGTGGACGTCGTGGCGGCGGAGATCCAGGACGGGGTGGCCCTGCTCGATCCCCTCCCCGACGACGCGCCGCCGTCCGCCTGGAAGCCCGCGATGCGCCGGCAGATCCTCACGGCGCGCGCGGTGCTGCTACGCCACCCGTGGGCGTCGACCGTCCTGGAGACGCGGACGTCCTTCAGCCTGCACATCGTCCGGTACTGCGACTCGCTCCTCGGGCTGATGCGCCGGGGCGGCTTTTCCTGGGATCTGGTGCACCACGCGATGCACGCCCTGGGCAGCCGGGCGTTCGGGTTCTCCCAGGAACTCTTCGAGCCCGACGGCGCCACTGCGGGCTCGGCCGCCGACGGCGGCGCCCGGGAGGGCGCCGACGACGAGGCCGCCGCGCTGCTCCAGCAGATGGCCGGCCAGGTGCCGCACATGGTCGAGATGCTCGCCGAGGTGGCCCACGACGAGCCGGGCGCCACCCTGGGCTGGTGCGACGACCAGACCGAGTTCGAGTTCGGGCTGGACCTGATCCTCGACGGGCTCGACCGGCTGGCGGGGCGCCCGGCCTGACGTCGCCGGCGGCCAGGGCCTCAGGTCAGCGCAGCGGGTCGAACGGCCGGATCTCCTCCGGCGTCTCCCCCGTCGTGATCTGCGCCGCCAGCGCACGGCCGGTCGCGGGGCCCAGCACCATGCCCCACATGCCGTGTCCGCCGGCCACGTAGACGCCGGGTGCCGCCGTCGCGCCCACCAGGGGCAGCCCGTCCGGCGTCACCGGCCGGGAGCCCACCCACTCGTCCTCGCGGGAGTCCAGGTCGACGCCCTCGAAGAGGCCGCGCACCGAGTTCACGATGGCCTTGATCCGCCGGGGCTGGAAGGGCTCGTCGGGGCCCCGGAACTCCATGGTCCCGGCGACCCGCAGCCGCCCCTGGTACGGCGTGCAGGCCACGCGGCGGGCCGGGAAGTAGACCGGGTGGTCGATGGGCCGTCCGGACACGGGGACGCTGAACGAGTACCCCCGCCCCGCCTGCACCCGGGTGCGCACGCCGAGCCGTCGGGTCAGGTCCGGGAGCCACGCACCCGTGGCGACCACGACGGCGTCCGCCCGCAGCGGGTCACGGCCGGCGACGTCGACCTCGGACCCGCCGTCCGCCAGGGTCCGGACGTCCGTCACCCGGGCGTCCGTCAGCACCTTCGCGCCCCGCGCGCTGACCGACGTCGCCAGCGCCTCCACGTACAGCCCCGGCTCGATGTACCGCTGCCCCTCCAGGGTCCAGGCCGACCGGACCGCCCGGGAGAGGTGGGGCACGCGGACGCCGTCGGGCACCCGGGACAGCCTGACCTCCTGGCCGGCCTTCGCGACCGCGCGCAGCTCGTGCACGAACGGGCGGGACTCCCGCTCCTGCTCGAACCCGACCACCCAGGGCCTGGCGTACGACGTCGCGTGCACGCCCCCGGCCTCCAGCTCGTCGTACGCCTCGAGCGCCATGCGGTCGATCGGGGTGAGGGCGGCCATCGCGCGCTGCCAGGCGCCGGGCGTCGCGTGGGACATGAACCGGGCGAGGAAGCCCCAGAGCGCCCGGTCGAACCGGAACGGGACGCTGAGGGCGGCGTCGGGGTCGAGCATCGCCTTCGGCCCGTAGGCCCAGAGCGACGGGTCGGCCAGCGGCATCACCATGCCCGGGGTGAGCCAGCCGGCGTTGCCCCACGAGGAGCCGGACGCGACGCCGTGCCTGTCGAGGACCGTCACCTCCACGCCGCGTTCCTGCAGGTGCCAGGCGGTGGACAGGCCGACCATGCCGGCCCCGACGACGATCGCGGACTTGGTTTCCGTCACGCTGGTGCTCCTTCTCGCGAGTGCAGTACCCCCAGTACCCCTCCCCGTCGAGCGGCGAACTCCCCCATCGTCCGCCGCGCCGGTCGATTCGGCGCGACGGTTCCGTGAAGTGCGGCGGAACGCGGGGTGTGGAACGGCCGACGCCGCCCGTCCCGGGCGTGGCGCCCGGGGCGGACGGCGTCGAGCGGCAGTGCCGAGGCGTCAGCCCAGGGGGCGCGCCAGGGGCTCGATCGCCGCGATCTCGTCCGCGGTCAGGGGGCCCGCCGCGAGCGCCGCGACGTTGTCCTCGAGCTGCGCCACCGACGACGCGCCGATGAGCGCCGACGTGACGCGCTCGTCCCGGAGCACCCAGGCGAGCGCGAGCTGGGCGAGCGTCTGCCCGCGGCCGGCGGCGATGTCGTTGAGCGCCTTGGCGCGGCCCAGGTAGTCCTCGGTGAGGGCCCGGTCCGAGAGGAACGGCGAGTCGGAGCGGGCCGCACGGGACCCGGCCGGGGCGGCGCCGGCGAGATACTTGCTGGTCAGCAGGCCCTGCTGCAGCGGGGAGAACACGATGGTGCCGACACCCAGCTCGCCGACGACGTCGAGCAGCGACTCTCTCTGCACGCCGTCGTACCCGTCCTCGTGGGCGGGGTTCTCGATGTGCCGGTTGAACATCGAGTAGGACGGCTGGTGGATGAGCAGCGGGACGCCCAGCTCGCCGAGGATGCGGGCGGCGTCACGCGTGCGCGCGGGCGAGTAGTTGGAGACGCCCACGTACAGCGCCTTGCCCTGCTGGACCGCGGAGGCGAGCGCGCCCATGGTCTCCTCGAGCGGCGTCGAGGGGTCGGGCCGGTGGTGGTAGAAGACGTCGACGTAGTCGACACCCATGCGGGTCAGCGACTGGTCGAGGCTGGCCAGCAGGTACTTGCGCGAGCCGTGGTCGCCGTACGGGCCGGGCCACATGTCGTAGCCGGCCTTCGTGGACAGGACCAGCTCGTCGCGGTACGGCTTGAGGTCGGCGGCGAGGTGCCGGCCGAAGTTCGCCTCGGCCGCGCCGTAGGACGGGCCGTAGTTGTTCGCCAGGTCGAAGTGCGTGACGCCCAGGTCGAGCGCGCGGCGCAGGATGGCGCGCTGCGTCTCGAACGGGCTGGTGTCGCCGAAGTTGTGCCAGAGCCCCAGCGACAGCGCGGGCAGGTCCAGACCCGAGCGGCCGGTGCGGCGGTACTGCATGGTGTCGTAACGGTCCTCTGCTGCGAGGTACCGGGATGCGAGAGGCATACGGCCATCGTGGCACGGGAAACCTGTCCGCCCGGACCACCGTTCCCTGCCATGATGCGCGTCATGTCTGCGCAGATCTTCGACCTCGTCGTCCGCCGGACGTGGCGCGTCCCCCTGACCGCGGTCTCGACCGGCGACGCCGCCTCGGTCGCCCGCCGGTTCGACGCCGTGCTCCTGACCTCGGGCTACAAGGCCTCGGGTCGGCTGCTGGGCCACCTGGGCACCCTGGCGCCGCAGGACGCGCGGCTGGTGGCGGTGCAGACCCTCGCCGTCGTGCACGAGGCGCTCGGCGCCCACGTGCAGCACAACACGTACTTCCAGGACTTCCCGCAGAACGTGCCGGACACGCTGGACTTCTGGGTGTCGTGCCTCCGGGACGCGCTGGAGGGAGCCCCGGACACCGAGGAGATCTTCGCGCGTCGGGGGAAGATCAACCTGCTCGCCCTGCCCCGCTACGGCCGGTACCAGCACACGTACGAGGAGATGGTGGCAGCGCACGACGCGTTCGTGCCCGCGCTCGGCGACCGGCGCACGGTGCTCGACGTCGGCGGCACGCTCGACGAGGAGGCCCACCGCCTCTACCTCCACCTCGCGGGGAGCACCACCCCGCTGTCCGACGCCGATCTCGCCGCGCTCGCGCTGCTGGCCCAGCACTGCGGCGGCATGGAACAGCCCGCGGCAGTCCCGACGCGGACGGCGCGCGCGATCGTCAACGCCACGCACGTGCTCTACGGGCGGGAGCCCGAGGCCGACACGGTCACCGACGTCCTGCGACTGGCCTGCGCGCTGTCCGGTGGGGACGTGACGCTGGAGACCGCCACGCGGTTCCGGTCGCTGCCGCGTC
The DNA here is from genome assembly GCF_042728455.1 of Promicromonospora sp. NPDC060204. Classification (NCBI taxonomy): domain Bacteria; kingdom Bacillati; phylum Actinomycetota; class Actinomycetes; order Micrococcales; family Promicromonosporaceae; genus Promicromonospora; species Promicromonospora sp. NPDC060204. Next base: position 1,562 of record NZ_JBHWZO010000244.1, on the reverse strand, counting down.
CGGTACGGCGCGTGCTGCTGGGCACGCTCGACGCGGTCGTGGCGGCGTCGTCCGCGAAGCTCGGCGACGTCGCGGCGCACCGGGAGGCCTGGAAGCGGCTCGGCGAGCGGCTGCACCCGCACGAGCACCGGGGCCTGCCGTCGGCCGCCCGGGTGTTCGCCGTCGCCCGCGGCGACGAGGACGCGCCGTCCCTGGCCGCGCGGGTCGAGCGCTCGCTCGCCTCGGGTGCCCGGGCGGAGGCGCTGCGGCTGCTCGCCGCGGCGCCCGGCACGCTCGTGCGGCGGGCGGACCACCTGCTGCGTTCCGCGGCGGACGACGTCGAGGCGACCGCCGTGGCCGACGCCGTCGAGCGGGCGCTGCCCGCGGTGTCCGGCCGGGTCGTCCTCGGGCTGCGGGAGCACCTGGAGAACCGGCGTCTTGCCGACACGCGGCAGGGCACGGGGCGGCCGGACGCCGGCCGGCGCGTCTTCGTCAACCGGCAGGGCGGCGCGTGGGCCGTGCCCGACGAGCGCGCAGAGCTCCCCGCGGAAGCCCTGATGGCGCTCGCGCTGGCCTGCGACGCCGAGGTACTCCGCCGGGTCCCCCGGCCGGACGAGCTGGTGGTCGACCCGGACCTGCTCGACGTGGCGCTCCCGCTGTCGGCACGGGCCCGGCCCGACGGCGCCGGGGTGCTGCCTCGCGGCTCGCGCACCCGCGTGACCGGCGAGCTGCTGCGGTTCTTCGTGCACTGGCGGCAGCGGAGCACGGACACGGACCTCGACCTCTCGTGCCTCCTGCTGGACCGCGACTTCGCCGACGCCGAGCACGTCTCGTGGACCCGGCTGCGCGGCGGCGGCTTCGTGCACTCCGGCGACCTCACCGAGGCCCCGGACGGCGCGACGGAGTTCGTCGACGTCAAGCTGTCCGGGATCCGCCGGGACGTCGTCGTGCCGGAGGTGCACGTTTACTCGGGCGAGCGGTTCGACGAGGTCGCCGAGGGCTTCTTCGGGTTCATGACCCGCGACGTCGCGCAGGCCGGGCTGCCGTTCGAGCCGGCGACGGTGCGCCTGAAGTCCGACCTGGCCGGCTCCGGCAAGGTCGCGGTCCCGCTGGCGTTCCTCCGGGCCGGGGACGGCTGGGAGGCGCTCTGGCTGCACCTGAACCTCCGCGGCCGGCCGAGCTTCAACACCGTCGAGGCGCACCGCGTCACCACGACGACGCTGGTCCGGGACATCGCGGCGCGCCGCTACCTCACGGTGCGCTACCTGGTGGACCTGCTCCAGGCCGACGGCGTGAAGGTGCACCACTCGGTTCCGCAGGGCGCCAGGCCGGTGACGTATCTCGGGTTCGGTGCCCCGGAGGACCTGCCGGAGGGCTCCCGCGTGGTGACGCCCCAGAACCTGCTCGACCTGGTGCCCGCCTGACGTCTAGGGTGTCGCCCGGGCGAGGCCATGTGGCGGCTTCCTTCTCACTCTTGGATGAACCTAGTCGCCGCGCTCTCCTCGCCCGCCCTCTTGCCCGACGCCGACGCCGTCGTACCCCGGGCGTTGACCACAGCAGCTGCTGCCAGGACGGCCGTGCTC
>NZ_JBHWZO010000243.1:0-9481 GCF_042728455.1 Promicromonospora sp. NPDC060204 | reverse complement strand
ATGTCGCACCGGGCCGGCCTTACCGCTGCGGACGCCTGACTGCTGCGTCCGTCCTGCTACGTCGGCGACTCAGCCGTCAGACGGCCTTCGAGTCGTCGGACATGCGGCCCATCGCGGTGGCGAAGGCCTGGCTGATCTCGCGGCGACGCTTGATCATGACCGCACCCGCACCGAGCAGCAGCACGGTGGCGCCGATCAGGATGCCCACGTTCGCACCGGTGGCGGCGAGGCCGCCGTCACCGTTGTCGTCGCCGCCGCCGACGGCGGTGGAGACGACCTCGAAGGTGGCCATGGCCGAGTCGCCCTCGACCGTGCTGACGGCGATGCCCTGGTGCTCACCGACGTCGAGCTTCTCGTCGACCGTGAAGGTCCACTGGACGTTGCCGTCCGCGTCGGCCGCCTGGGCCTGGAGGGCGAACGACGTCGAGTTGATGATGCCGACGACCTGCTCGCCGGGCTCGAAGCCCGACGCGTAGAAGGTCTGCTCGTCACCCTGCTGGACCGTCGGGTGCTCGAAGCGCGCCGTCAGGTCGCGCCCGTCGCCGCCACCGGTGTTCTCGGTGACCACGATCGGCGTCTGCGCGCCCTCGCTGCCGTCCTCCGGCTGCGCGTCCACGATGATGACGCCCGGCTCGGTGCCCTCGGGAACGGTGATCGGGGTCTCGAAACCGCAGTCCTCGTCCACCAGCACGGTGACCGGGTCACCGACCTTGTTGCCCTCGGTGTCGAAGAGCTGCACGACCACGTTCACGCCGGCCGGGAAGCCGGTGCCCGTGACCTGCACCTCGTCGCCCGCCTTGACGACGGTCGGGTCGGCCGTGATGGCCGGGTCGGTGCACTCCTCACCCTGGTTGTCCGGGTTCAGGATCTCGAGCGGTGCCTCGGCACCCTCGCTGCCGTCCTCCGGCTCTGCCTCGACCACGTGGTCGCCGGGCTCGGCGTCCTCGGGGACGGTCAGGTCCGTGATGAAGCCGCAGGCGTCGTCCGGGGTGACCGTGACGGCGTCGCCCACCGGGTTGCCCTCGGCGTCGCGCAGCTGCACGGAGACCGGGACGCCGGCCGGGAAGCCCTGGCCGATGACCGAGACGGTGTCGCCCGGGTAGGCGGCGTTCGGCACGACGGTCAGCGTCGGGTCCATGGCGCAGACGTCGGCGCCCGAGATCACGGCGAGCGGGGCCTCGGCGGCCTGGCCGGTCGTGTCGTCGGTGCCGACGACCGTGTAGTCGCCGAGCTCGGCGTCCGCGGGGACCGGCACCGGGGTGGTGAAGGTGCCCTCGGAGTCGGTCTCGACCTCGATGGCGTCACCCACGGGGTTGCCCTCGGGGTCGGTCAGCTGAACCGTGGCGGTCGAGTCAGGCGTGTAGCCCTCACCCGTCGCGACGGTCGACTGACCCGGAGCGACAGAACCGGGGACCACGGTCAGGGTCGGGTCGATCTCGCCCGTGCCACCGTCGCCACCGATGCGGACGGCGGCGTTGCCCAGGTTGATGCGAGCGACCTCGTCGGCCGGCAGCAGCGCGATGCTCAGCGCCGACAGCTCGAAGGAGGTCTCAGCGGCAGCGGCCTTGGTGGACGTCTGCGTGACGCCCTCGGAGCTGACCTGGCGGTTGATCGTGATCGAGAGGACCTGCGACAGCACGTCGAAGACCGGCGAGAGCAGCTCGCGGATCGGCGTCGTGATCGAGTCCGTCTTGAGGTCGTTGATCAGCAGGTTGAAGATGTTGTCACCCTCGTCGCTGATCAGCAGGTCGTACACCGGGGCCAGGATCGGCGCGAGGGCCGGGCCGAGCGTGTTGATGGTGCTGACCAGGAGCTCGGCGACCGGAGCCATCGTGCCCGTGCTGTTGTTCACGGCCTCGGGGAAGTTGCCGTTCACGGCGTCCGCCAGCGGCAGCGACCACGAGACGTCGAGGTTGCCCAGCGGGCTCGAGTCGGTGAAGGCGATGTTGATCGTCACCGAGTTCAGCGAGTCCTCGATCGCGCCGATGAGGATGTTGGTGACTTCCTCCATCAGCTCGTGCACGGTCTCCGCGATGAGCGGGTAGGTCGTGTCGTCGATGAGCTCGGTGTTCGGGTCGAGCGCGTTGATGCCACCCTCGTTCGGGCCGTCCACGAGCTTGTCGAGGTGGACCTCGAGCTGGCCGGTCGACAGGTCGATCGTGATGAGCTGGTTCGCCGAGGTGATCGGCTCACCCACGACGGACTGGAACAGGTTCTCCTGCATGTTGCTGTCGACGGTGATCGACGGCGTCGGGACGCCCGGGATCGCGTCGAACAGGCCGGTGAGCGCGCTCTCGTCCAGGTTCTCGTTGACGAGGTCCTCGACGGTCGTGTCGATGGTGCCGCCGATGTCGTAGATCGACGAGGCAGCGTCCTCGATGACCGGCGAGTGCAGCGTCAGGTCCAGGTCGGCCACGCGGTACTGGCCGAGGCCACCCACGCCGTCCTGGTCCAGGATCACGCCGTCCTCGGCCTTGACCTCGGCCGCACCGGCGCCCGCCTCCAGCAGGAGCTGGTCGACGATCTGGTCCGTGAGGCCGTCGACGCCCAGCAGGCGCGCGACGGACAGCACGTCCACCGTCGCCTTGCCGAAGTCCTCGGTCTCGCCGTCCAGGGTGACGCCGCCGTCTGCGCCGGCCAGGCCGGAGACCGCGTACGCGTCGAGCGGGGACGACGCCTCGCTCTTGCTGGCCAGCGCACCGAGCTGACCGAAGTCCAGGATCTCGTCGAGGGGGACCTCGACGTCACCGATGGTGATGAGCTCCGAGCCGAGCAGCTCGACGTTCAGGTTGCCCTCGTTCGGGCCGGCGTTGGAGACCGAGCCGGCCTCCGAGTAGGCGGCTGCGAGCAGCGCCTTCTGGAAGAGCGTCGAGTCGAGGACGCTCGCAGCGGCCTCCGACGGCTCGTCCGGGTAGTTGTCCACAGCCGCGACAGCCGGCAGACCCGTGGTGGTCACCACGAGGGCCGACGCCGCGACCGTCACCAGAGATCGGCGCAGTACGAGGCCACCCCTTCGACGGCGTGACGGTACTTGCGTTGGGTTCAACGGAATTCACTCCTCCACGTTCGCGCTTAAGAAAAGCGTCCGGATCGGTATGTGATCACGTCCGGATCTCGGGGCGGTGGCATGTGGCGCACCGGCTCCCGGCCATCAGGGAACAGTGGTTCTCAGCCGCCTGCCAGGCAGGGCCGTAATCGTGCGCTGACGCAATCCAGCGCAACGGGAAGTGCGTTCGATACGTTTCGAGGCGCGCCCGAGGCAGCCACGCACACAATGTCGGGGATACGAGAAAGAGGTCCGGAATGCCGGGTGAAAAGTAGGCGCAGGAGCGGGTGAAAAATCTGCGCTCGACCGTTACCCGCCGACGAGCCAGGCGGGCGGTCGCGTCTCGGCGAGACGGACCAGATCCCTGCGGTCCCGGATGCCGAGCGTCGTGTACGCCTGGCGCAGCCGGTTCACGACGGTCCGCTCGGACACGAACGTCGCCTGGGCGATCTGCGAGTTGGTCGCGCCGTGCACGGCGAGCCGCACCATCTCCCGCTCGTGCCGGCCGAGGACCTCCCACTCGGGGCCGGCCCCGCCGCCGGCGTCGGTCTCGGCGAGGAACGCGTCGATACCGCGCAGCCACCCGGTCATCCCGGCCAGCCGGACCAGCGTCCGGGCCTCGTCGAGCAGCGCCGTGCCCGTGGTGCGGGCGCCGCGCGTCACGGCGTACCGGCCGTAGGCCACCAGCATGCGGACCCGCTGCCACGGCGACATCGGTACCGGTGCGGCGTGCAGCGCGGCCTCGAAGGCGGCCGACGGCGTGCCGTCGTCGGCCAGCAGCGCCCGCAGCCTGGACCAGGCCGCCGCGACGTCGACCGCCGACCGCTCCTCGGGCGTCACCACGGGCTGGAGCAGCCGCTCGACGCGCGGGCCGACCCGGCCGGGCGGCGTGGAGGCCATGACGGCCTCGACGAGGTCGCAGCGCACCTGCACGCGGCCCCGGTAGGGCCAGGCGCAGTGCTCCAGCGCGATGGTCAGCAGGGCCACGGCGCCCTCGGCCTGCCCCACGACGAGGTGGGCGGCGCCGAGGTCGGCGGCGTACTCGCCCAGCGCCCGCGCGGACCAGGAGCCCGCCTGCGCGGGCATGGTGCTCGCCGGCGCGGTGCCGTCGACGACGGCGTCCGCCGCGGCGCGCAGCCCGCGCGCGGGCAGCCACTCGTCCACCGACGGCCGCAGCTCCGCGGCGTGCGCGAGGTGCGTCCGGACGTCGACGGCACGGCCGTCGAAGGCGGCGACCCGGGCCGCCGCGAGGTCGCGCGCGACGATCTCCGCGACCGTGCTCTCCCCCGCCGTGCCGGAGTGGTCAGCCAGCAGGCTGCGGGCGCCCACGACGTCGCCCAGCATCAGCAGGGCGTGCACCTGGATCTCGACGCCCACCCAGTCCTGGCCCGGCGTCGGCCCGAGCAGCCGGAGGTCGGCGCGGAGGGTCCCGGGGTCGGGCAGCTCGCCCGTGCCCTCCAGGCGGAGCAGGGCCGCCGCCACGCGGGCGCCGGCGGCGCGCGTCCCCGCCGGGACGCCGGCCGGGTCGCGCCACCAGAGGTGGTCGGTCCACTCCGGCGCCACGCCGTCGGGCACCAGGGCGCCCTCGCGGTGGTCCAGCCACGTGCGCCCCGTCAGCAGGGACACGCCGACGGCGCGCGCCGCCAAGCGGGGCTCGGGCGTGGCCGCCACGACCGCCCAGGCGCGGGCCGGCAGCTCGTCGAGGTGCAGGCCGTCGAGGATGCGCTCGGCCGCGTGCGCGCCGGTCACGTGGGCGCCGGTCGCGTGCACGCCGGTCACCTGCGCGCCGGTCGCGTCGCGCTCCGCGGCCGGGGCCTCGCGGCCGTCGACGTGGCCGTCCGTCCCGCGCGCCTCGCGGCACAGCAGGGCCAGCAGCGGGTGCCGTACGGCCGACCGGCCGTCCCGGCGGGCCAGGGCGGCGCCGCCCAGCGGCGGGTTGCCCAGCGGCGCGGTGGCGAGCGCGGTCATGGTCGCCGGGTCCAGGCCCGCCAGCATGGCGCGGTAGACGCGCCGGGCGGCGGAGCCCGCGGTCTCGGGTCCGGTCCAGGAGGCGTCCCCGCGCAGCTCGGCGGCGCTCAGAGACCCGGCGAGCTCCAGCGCGAGCCGGGGGTTGCCGGCGCTCCACCAGCGCAGCTGCTCGACGACGTCGGCGGCCACCGGGACGCTCAGCTCCATGTCGAGCACACGCCGCAGGGACCCCCGGTCGAGCGGCCCCAGCTCGAGCACCTCGACGTCGTCCGACAGCGGTTCGGCGGCGATGCTCCGGACGGCGGCGATGACCCGCCAGTCCTGCCCGTACGCCTCGTCGGCCAGGTGCTGTAGCCAGCGCGCGCGCTCGGCGGTGAGCACGCCCACGTCGTCGACGAAGAGGACGCGCGGGCCGGTGCCGCCGTCCCCGCCGCCGTCGGCCGCCCAGGCCGACACCGCGCGCAGGAAGCCCGACGCGTCGAAGTCGGAGCCGTGCTCCGGATGGTCCGGCACGGACCAGGCCGACAGGTCGATGCGCCGGCTGTTCTCCAGGTCGTGCGCCGACGGCCGGGGCGAGCACGGCCGGACCACCCGCACCGCCGACGCCCCCGCGCCGACCAGCTTGAGCGCGCGGATCACCGTCGCCGTCTTGCCGATGCCGCTCAGCCCGCGCACGACGAGGACCGTCGGGTCCAGGTCCGTCGCGAAATGCCCGATGACCCGCAGCTCTCTGTCCCGCCCGTGGACCACGTGGTCCCTCCCCCTGCTACCCGCCTGGCTTCCTCGTGCCCCCGACGACGCCGTGGACATGGCCATGGAAGGCCCGTAACTAGATGGCACGCACACCCCAATTTCGTGACTTACATGAATATTGATCGGAGCGCGTCAGGGAGTCTATGACAAGAGATAAATCGTGCAGGGTGTGCCTGTGATACGGGAAATTACGGTTCTACCTGGCACATCTCGGACAGGCGAGATAAAGGCCGGCGCGTCCGGAAATAAATCCGGAATGCCCAATTCTGGCGAAGTGGTGGCGTCAGGCCAGCGGACCGAGCAATGCCTGCCGGTCGCTCGCCGGGCGGTCCGCGCCGTCGAGCACGGCGACGATCTTCTTCTCCTCGAACCGGAAGTGCGTCTCCATGACGGCCTCGATGCCGTCGAGGTGCCGCAGCAGCTCGTCCCGGTCCGCCCCCGACAGCGCCGCGCGCTGCAGCTCGCCCAGGAGGTGGTCCAGCATGGAGTGGTCCCGCTTGAGGTCGGCGACGACGGGCGCGAGGTCCGGCTCGGCCGCCAGCACGACGTCGAACAGCGTGGCGTCCTCCGCGCGGTGGTGCCCGGTCAGCGCGGCGCAGAAGCCGACGCAGTAGAGCTGCAGGTCGCGGGCCGCCGTCGGCCCGGAACCACCGTCCTCGACGGCGGACCGCGCGAGGCCCAGGGCGTCGCGCAGCCGCCGGTGGATCTCGCGGAGCTCCTGCCCCCAGGCCACGACGCGTTGACTCATCGCCGGACAGCCTAGCCCGGGCGGGCCGGAACCGGCCCGGCCCGGGCCTGCGGTCAGCCTCCCAGCAGCTCCGCGATCACCGCGGGCACCGCCCGGGCGATCTCCAGCGCGGCGACCGGCCCACCCGCCGAGGCACGGGCCGCCGCCCGGCCGTGCACCAGGACGGCGGCCGCCGCGAGGCGCGCCGCGAGCGTCTCGTCCGCGACGACGTCGGCCGAGCGCCCGGCCAGCAACGTGCCCAGGATGCCCGCGAGGACGTCGCCCGCCCCTGCCGTCGCCGTCCACGCCGGGGCGTCCGCCTGCGCGTACGCGCCCCCGGGCCCGGCCACCACCGTGATCGCGCCCTTGAGCAGCACGGTCGCGCCGGTCGCCTGGTGCGCCGTGCGGGCCCAGTGCAGCGGGCGCGCCTCGACCGCGGCCCGGTCGACGTCGTGCCCCAGCCCCTGCAGCAGCTCCGCCAGCTCGCCGGCGTGCGGCGTCAGCACCGCCCAGGCGGGCAGCCGGTGCTCCAGCATCGTGAGCGCGCCCGCGTCGATCACGGCGGGCATCTTGCCGCCGGTCACGTCCTCGGACAGCACGCCGGTCACGGCCGCGAGCGCCCCGAAGACGCGGCGTGCCTGGCCGTCGTCGTCCGGGCCGTCCTCCGGGTCGAACGCCGGGAGGCCGGGGCCGAGGACCCAGGCCTGGACGCGCCCGCCCGCGACGACCACCTCGGGCCGGGCCAGCAGCACGCGGGTGCCCACGGCCTCGGGGCCCAGGTAGCGCACCATGCCGGCCCCCGCGCGTACCGCGCCGGACGTCGCCAGGACGGCCGCGCCCGGGTAGGTGCTCGTCCCGGCGATCACGCCGACCACGCCGCGCGTGTACTTGTGGTCGTGGGCCGTGGGAGCGGGCCAGAGGGCGGCGACGTCCGCGGCCTCCAGGCGCTGCACCCGGCCGGAGCCCGTGTCGGTGCCGGCCATCGCGTGGCGACCCAGGGTGACGCGCTGCGCCGCGCTGGCCCAGTGGTCGGTGCCGGAGGCGGTGGGGAAGCCGACGTCGACCAGCTCGACCGCGCCGGCGAGCTGTGCCGCCGGCGGCAGCAGTAGGCCGGGCTTGAGCGCGCCGAACGTGACCGTGCGGTCCGCGCGGAGCACGGGGCCGGGCACCACGCCGTCGTCCACGCCGATGCCGCTCGGGATGTCGACCGCGACCGTGTACGGCCACCGCTTTCCCGCGGCCTCGCGGGCCTCCGCGAGGGCCCGCACCAGGCCGCCGGCGGGCGGCCGCAGGGCGCCGCGCGCGCCGACGCCGACCAGGCCGTCGAGCACGACGTCGGCCGCGAGGGCGGAGCGGACGACGGACGGGACCCTGGCGTCGGCGAGGCGCACGACCTCGCCGCCCGCCGCCTCGAACGCCGCGAGGCCCTCCTCGTGGGCGCGCGCGGACGCGAGGACGGCGGTCACCGTCAGCCCGCGCCGGACCAGGTGCGCGCCGGCGAACAGGGTGTCCCCGCCGTTGTTGCCCGGACCGACCAGGAGCAGGGCGCTCGCGCCGCGGACGTCGCCGCGGCTGCCGGACGGGCGTCCGGGCCGGACGCTGGCCGCTCCCGGGAGCCCGTCGGAGCCGAGGCTGCCGTGCAGCCGGGCGCCGCCCGGGCGGGGCGTCGTCCGGGCCGCGACCTCCCGGAGCACGCTCTGCGCGAGCGCGTACGCCGCCCGGGCCATGAGTGGCTCGCCCGCCGCGATGAGCGGCTCCTCGGCCTTGCGTACCTCGTCGGAGCTCCATGCGTCTTTCACAGCCCTATAGTGCCGCGTCCGCCGGGGCCCGAGGTACCGAAACCCGACAATTTCGACCACCCCTCCCCTGGGCGAACTTCGTCGGCATAGGGTCGGGCCATGCGATTCGGACTCTTCATCCCGCAGGGCTGGCGCTTCGACCTGGTCGACGTCGCGCCCGCCGACCAGTGGGCCACGATGCTCTCCCTCGTCCACCGCGCCGAGAACCAGGCCGCGGGCGAGGCCGTCCCCGGCGGCGAGTTCGCCTGGGAGTCGGCCTGGGTGTACGACCACTTCCACACGACACCGGTGCACTCGACCGAGGCCACGCACGAGGCGTGGTCCCTGATGGCCGCGTTCGCGGCGGCGACCCAGCGCATCCGGCTGGGTCAGATGTGCACCTGCATGGCGTACCGCGAGCCGACGTACCTGGCCAAGGTGGCCTCGACGATCGACACGATCTCGGGCGGCCGCATCGAGATGGGCATCGGCGCCGGCTGGTACGAGCACGAGTGGCGCGCCTACGGCTACGGCTTCCCGACCGCGGGCGAGCGCCTGCGCGCGCTCGACGAGGGCGTGCAGATCATGGCGAGCATGTGGCGCACCGGGTCCTCGGGCACGTTCGAGGGCAAGCGCTACCAGGTCGACGGCGCCCTCTGCTACCCGCAGCCCCTGCAGCAGCTCCCGGTGGGCGACGGCGGCGCCGAGGTCCCGTCGATCCCCCTGTGGATCGCGGGCGGCGGCGAGAAGAAGACGCTGCGCATCGCCGCGCAGCACGCCCAGTACACGAACTTCGACGGCTCGCCCGAGGGCTTCACGCACAAGTCGGCCGTGCTCGAGGCGCACTGCAAGGACGTGGGCCGGGACTTCGGCGAGATCACGCGGTCCACGAACTACAACGTGGTGATCGGCGAGAACGACGCCGAGGTCGGCGAGCGGCTGGCCTGGATCGAGGCGCACCTGCGCAAGTCGGTGCCCGGCAAGGCCGACCGCGAGATCGAGAACTGGCGCAACGGCCTCCTGGTCGGCACGCCGGAGCAGATCGTCGAGCGGCTGCAGGGCATGCGCTCGCGCGGCCTGGAGTACGCGATCACGTACTTCCAGGAGGCGGCGTACGACACCAGCGGCCTCGAGCTCTTCGAGAAGCAGGTCATCCCCGAGCTCCAGTAGCACCCGAGCTCCAGCACCCCGAGCTGTCAGACCCACAGG
>NZ_JBHWZO010000242.1:0-9501 GCF_042728455.1 Promicromonospora sp. NPDC060204 | reverse complement strand
CCCGGGTGACCTGAGCGTCTGACACGTGGCTACAGGCCCTGCCAGGCGGGCTTGTCGGCGTAGGTCTGCCGGTAGTAGTCGCCGAGCTGGAGCCTGGAGGCTGCCGCGTCGTCGACCAGCACGGTGGCGTGCGGGTGCAGCTGCATGATCGTGGCGGGCCACATCGCCGAGATCGGGCCCTCCACGAGCTGGTGCACGGCCTCGGCCTTGGCCCGCCCGGTCGCCAGCAGCACCAGGTGCCGCGCCGACATGATCGTGGCGAGACCCTGCGTGAGGCAGTGCCGGGGCACGTCGTCGAAGGAGCCGCCGAAGAACCGGGCGTTGTCCTCCCGGGTCTGCTTCGTCAGGGTCTTGATCCGGGTGCGCGAGGCGAGCGAGGAGCCGGGCTCGTTGAACGCGATGTGCCCGTCCGTGCCGATGCCCAGGAGCTGCAGGTCCACGCCCCCGGCGTCCGTGATCGCCTGCTCGTAGGCGGCGCACGCCGCGGGCAGGTCCTCCGCGAGCCCGTCGGGACCCTGGACGGACCCGGCGGGCAGGTCGACGCGGGAGGCGAACTCCTTCTCGATCACGTTGCGGTACCGCTCGGGGTGGTCCGCGCTCAGGCCGACGTACTCGTCGAGCATGAACGCCCGGGCCCGCGCGAACGAGAGCCCCTCCTTGTGCCGGGTGGCCAGCTCGTCGTACACCGCCAGGGGCGAGGACCCGGTGGCCAGCCCCAGCACGGTCTCCGGGTTGGCGCGCAGCAGACCCTCCACGGCGTCCGCCGCCAGCCTCGCCAGCTCAGCCGCCGGCGCGATCACGACCTCCATCAGCTCCTCCTCCCCAGCACCGCGGCGCCCACCGCCGCGACCGGAACGTGCGTCGGCGCCAGCCTGACCCGGTCCGCCAGCTTCAGCGACCCGAGGAACGACGACACCTTGGCCTGCTCGCGCAGCGCGTCCTGCACCGCGTCGAGCAGCTCGGTGCCGAGCAGCGCGACGCCGCCGCCGAGCACGACGTGCCGCACGTCGGTGGCGAGCACCAGCAGGCGCACGGCGGACGCCGTCGCGGACGCGAACCGGTCCTTGACCGCGATCGCCTCCTCGTCGCCGGCCCGCGCCGCCTCGAACAGCTCCACCGGGGCGGGCTTGCCGTACCGCGACGGCCACGCCGCCTCCAGCGCCTTGCCCGACGCGAACCGCTCCAGGCAGCCGCGCTGACCGCACGGGCACTCCGGCCCGAGCGGGTCCACCGGGATGTGCCCGATCTCGCCGGCCGCGCCGCTCGCGCCGCGGCGCAGCTCGCCGTCCAGCACCAGGCCGGACGCGAGGCCCGTACCCAGGGCGAGGAACGCGAGGTCCTCGTGCTCCGGCGCGCCGCCGGTCCCGCCCGCCGGGCTCTCCGAGCGCTCCAGCACGTGCGCGGCGCCGACGGCGGCCACGTTGAGGTCGTTCTCGACCACCACCGGCACGCCGCCCAGGGCCAGGGAGAGCAGGTCGGCGAGCGGCAGCTCGTCGTCGTGCACCCCCAGGTTGACCGCGTGCTTCACGGTGCCGGAGACGTGGTCGACGATGCCGGGGATGCCCAGCCCGACGCCGACCACGGCCGCGAGCTCCACCCCGCCGGACTCCACCACGTCCCGCACCGCCTGCGCCGCGCCGGCGACCAGGCCCTCGGCGCCGTGCACCGTGGACCGGCGCACCGTGGCGACCACCTCGCCCGCCGGGTCGAGGAGCGCACCGAGGATCTTGGTGCCGCCGATGTCGAGGCCGACCGTGTACTCGGGCGCGCTCCCGCTCACCGACCGGGCGCCACCCTCCCGCTTGCCGACCTTTCCCATCCCGACCTTTCGCTTGCTCGACCTACCCGTGGAACTGCCACTGCCGGACTTCCGCCGACCGCCCATCAGCCCTTCACCGCGCCGGAGACCAGCCCGCCGGTCATCCGGCCCTGCACGATGAGGAAGAAGATCACCGCGGGGATGGCGATGAGCACCGACGCGGCCATCACCGCACCCCAGTTGGTGGCCTGCGTGGCCTGCACGAACGTCCGCAGCCAGAGCGGGAGGGTCATCGCGTCGGGCCGCTGCATGATCACCAGCGCCATGACGAACTCGTTCCACGCCTGGATGAAGGCGAACACGCCGGTGGCCACCAGGCCCGGCGCGAGCAGCGGGAACGTGACCCGCCAGAACGCGCCCACCCGGGAGCACCCGTCGATCATGGCAGCCTCCTCCAGCTCCTTGGGTACACCGTTGACGAATCCGCGCAGCGTCCAGATGGTGAACGGCAGCACACCGGCGGCATACACGATGGTCAGGCCGATGATGGTGTTCAGGAGCTGCCAGCCGTCGACGATCCGGAACATCGAGATGATCATCGCCTCTCCCGGGATCATCTGGACGACCAGGATCAGCACGATGAACGTCCGGCGGCCCTTGAACTGGAACCGGGTGAGGGCCAGCGCCGCGACGAAGCCCACGACCAGGGTGATGACGAGCGTCAGGAACGTGGCCCCGATGGAGTTCGCCACGGCCGGCGGGAAGGGTGCCCGCACCTGGCCGAACATCGCCGAGCGGTAGTTGTCGAGGGTGAACACGTCCGGCGTCGGGAAGAACGCCAGGTTCTCGCCGCGGATCCGGTTGTTCGGCAGGAACGACGTACTGACCATCCAGTACACGGGGAACGCCGACAGGGCGAAGACGATCACGGCGATGACGCCGTACCCGGTGTCGGCCAGGCGCTTACGGATCTTGATCACTGCTCGTCCTCCCGCAGCGTGCGGCGCACGTAGGGATAGGCGATGGCCAGCATGACGACGACGAAGACGACGCCGATCGCGCTCGCCAGGCCGTAGTGCCCCTGGGCCATGCCCATCTGGTAGATGTAGACGCCGATGGTGTTGGTCAGCTCACGGTCGCCGCCGATGTCCTGCAGCACGAACACCTGGGTGAACAGCTTCAGGTCCCAGATCATCGACAGGACCACGAGCACGGTGATGATGCTGCGCACGTAGGGCACCTGGATGAGCCGGAAGCGCTGGAACGCGCTCGCGCCGTCGAGCTGCGCCGCCTCCATGACCTCCTCCGGGACCTGCGTCAGGCCCGCGTACAGCGTGAACGCGACGAACGGCACCGCGCCCCACACGACGATGCAGGTGAGGATCGTGAAGAACGACAACGGGTTGAGCAGCCAGGAGTAGCCGAACCACCGGTCCCCGGTGAGCGCCGTGAGCAGGTTGTTCACCACGCCGTACTGCGTGTCGAAGATCCAGCCCCACACGGTGGTCGCGGCCAGCGACGGCATGGCCCAGGCCAGCAGCAGGCCCACCGACACCAGGAGCCGCAGGGCCTTTCCGACCCGGATCATCAGCAGCGCCACGAGCATGCCGAGCACCATCGTGATCACCACGAGGACGACCATGAGCACGAAGCTGCGCAGCAGGACGGTCCAGAAACCGTCCACGTCGGTCAGGATCGTCACGTAGTTGTCGAGCCCGACCCACTCGGCGGGCATGCCCATGAGCTGGGCGCGCTCGTACTCCTGGAACGACATCACGACGAGGCGCAGGACGGGGTAGCCCGTCAGCACACCGAGCAGGATCATCGTGGCCGAGAGCATCAGCCACGGCAGGTAGGGGGTCCGGTTCTTCTGCCGGATCTCTTGGTGGGGCGCGGCCACCGGTGGGTCGAGAAGTGTGGAGCTCATGTCCTGTCTTCCTGCGAGGCGCACGACAGCCGCGCTCCGCGTGGGAGCGGCCGACGGCGTCAGACGGGCAGTGGTGTCCCGTCCCGCCCGGGATCCTGAGGTCACCGGGCGGGACGGGAAGTCGTGCTGACGACGATCAGCTGTTGAGGATCGCCTCGATGTCGGCGTCCAGCTTCTCGGCAACCGTCTTCACGTCGTCGCCGGCGGCGATCCGCGAGAAGGCGGTCTGCAGCAGGCTCTGCGACTCGACGTCGGCCCACTTCGGGGAGGCCGGCGTGAGCTTCGCGTTGGCAGCGGCCTCGGCGGCGGCCTTGCCGATCGAGGTCGACTGGTCGACCTTCTCGAAGAGCGAGGTCTTGGCCGGGAACAGGCCGATGCCGGCGAGGATGGACTGGTACTCGTCGCTGAGCAGGATCTCGTAGGCGCTCATCGCGAGGTCGGGACGGGCCGACTTCTGCGCGATGGCGATGTTGGAGCCGCCGGCGAACACCTGCGCGGCGCCGCCGTCCTTGCCCGGCAGGGCGATGCCCTGGAGGTCCGAGCCGTAGGTGGAGGCGCAGCCCGGCACGCCGTCCGGGTCCTCCGGCTTCTCGGGTGCGTTGATGGACCACTGGATCCAGCTCGGCGCCGAGAGGAAGGCGACCTTGCCCTCGCAGAACGGCACCTGCAGGTCGGTCTCCTGCGCGTCGGACGGGGCGTTGTTGCCCTTGGTCATGATCGTCTGGATCTGCTCCAGGCCGGCGAGGCCGCCCTCGGAGGAGAAGCCGGCGTCCCACGTGCCGTCCTCGGCCTGCTCGGCGACGTAGCCGCCGTTCTCCCAGATGAAGGGCAGCGCGTTGTACCAGTCCTGACCGGGCCAGTACACGCCCGACAGGTCGTCCGTCTTCAGGTCGACGGCGGTCTCGACGTACTCGTCGAGCGTGGTCGGCACCTTGGTGTCGCCCAGGACCTGCTCGGAGTAGAAGACCACGCGCGAACCCGAGTAGTACGGCAGGGCGTAGTGCTTGCCCTCCCAGTCGCCGGCCTCGACGAAGCCCGGGAGCAGGTCGGAGCCGCCCAGCGTCTCGAACTCGTCCGCGGTGATCTCACGGAAGTAGCCGTTCGAGGTGAACGCGGCGGCCTGCGTGTTGCCGATCTCGACCACGTCGGGGGCGTCCGAGCCGGCCAGCGCCGTCGTGTACTTGTCGACGAGGCCGTCCCAGGCCTGCTCCTCGATCGTGAGGGTGCTGCCCGGGTTCTCCTCCTCGAAGGTCTTCTTGAGGTAGTCGCGCGCCTCGGGGGGCGTGTCGGTACCGACGAGCCAGACCCGGACCTCGCCGGGGCCGGTCTCCTCGGGGGCGGCAGCGCCGCCGGCGTTACCGCAGGCGCTGAGCGCGAGCGTCAGGGTGATCGCCGACGCCGCAGCGCCGACGAGACGGTTGTTCTTCACGTGTGGGTTCCTCCCGGGATACGACCGTGTGTCGCGGAACAAAGGGAAAGCTCGATGGGATGCCCACCGCCCACGCGTGCGCACTGATGCTCACGAGACCCCCAGCTGGGCGGAAAGCACGAGGACGGCGGCACCCGCCAGCACCACGTCCTCGTCGAGTGCGGCCATCCGCAGCTGCAGGCCGGTGTTGATGGCCGGCATGGTCCGCTGTCGGATGGTGTCCAGCGCAGCCTCGCGCAGGGGGCCGTCGAGCAGGTCGCGCGGACCGCTCAGCAGCACCTCCGTGAGGTTGAGCGCGCTGACGACCGGGGCGAGGGTCACGCCCAGCACCCGGCCGGCCGACGCCAGGGCGGCGTCGGAATCTTCTGGGCTCTTGTCCGCGACCGCGCGCCGCAGCGCCGGCACGGAGAGCACCGTCTCGAGGCAGCCCACACGCCCGCACGCGCACGGCTCGCCGTCGTCGACCACGGTGACGTGGCCGATCTCGCCGGCGGCGTCGCGCTGGCCGTGCACCCGCACGCCGTCGACCACCACGCCCGCGCCGACGCCCGCGCCCACGGTGACCACCAGCATGCTGCCGGTCGCCCCGCCGTAGGTGAACTCGCCGAGCGCCGCGGTGTTGGCGTCGTTCGCGACGTGCACGGGGAGGCCCAGGCGCTCGCCCAGGATCTCCGCCAGCGGCACGTCGTACCAGCCGCGGTTGGGCGCCTCGACGACGCGCCCGTCCAGGGTGATGATGCCGGGGGAGCCGACGCCGACGCCGATCACGGGGTGACCGGCCGCCGCGACGAGCCGCCGGACAAACCGGGTGAGCAGGTCGACCAGCTCGTCGCCCGTGCGCCCGTCGATGTCGAGCTGGCGGCGCACCATGATCTCGCCGGTGAGGCTGAGCACCGCGCCGCGCATGTGGCCGTGCTCGGTGAGGTCGACCGCCACGATCTGGTAGGCGTCCGTGCGCAGGCCCACCAGGATCGCGGGCTTGCCCACGCGCTGGCCGGGCCGCGTGCCGAGCTCCTCGACCAGGCCCTCGGTGATGAGCACCGAGACCAGGTCGGAGATCGTGACGCGGGTGAGCGAGGTGGCTCGTGCGAGGTCGGCCCGGGAGGTGGGCCCCTCGTGGAAGAGGTGCTGGAGCACCAGGGACCGGTTGTGCGCCCTGGCGTGCTCGGGAAGCACCTTGGACGTCGCGCGCAGCCGTGCCCCGAGCCCTCGCCCGGTGCCGCTGCGTTCTGTCGCCGTCGCCATGTTTGTTAGTAGACCTCCTTAACAGAGTCCCTGTCCATTGCCCGGTATGACCCGTAACAAGACTGTTACTTGGGTCACGCTGCTCCTGGCGTGGGACACACCCTGTTCGACGTGGACGGATTACTTCACGTGCCTGACGAAACCGAGCCTGCCGCACGCGGGCGCGAGGAGCACGGCGTGACCGGAACGTGATCAAGAACCGCGCATAAGCGATGAAAAATCGGGTCACCGGGGCCACAAGTTCACAAAGGGATCACAGTTCTCAGGTGAGGCGGCTTCCGGCACTTCCTGGCTCCTACGCTCGTCCCATGATGCGCAACCGGTCTGCCCTGGGGGACGCGGGCCCGCCCGCGCGCCGACTCGTCCACGCACTATTGGCAACAGTCGTCGGGGGCGCGCTCGCCGTGTCCCTGGCAGCATGCTCGGGCGGCGGAGCCGGGGACTCCAGCGGCTCCGAGGCGGCGACCGGCGGCGACGGCGCACGCAGCGAGCTTGCCGCGCCCGACGCCGCGACCGACGCGGCAGCCGGCGCCATCGGCGTCGCCGAGGCCCGCGAGGAGGCCGTCGACCGCGAGCTCATCACCACCGGCAGCGCGACGCTCGTGGTGGACGACCCGTTCGGCGCGGCCGAGAAGATAGCCGACCTGGTCGAGGATGCGGGCGGCCGCGTCGAGGCCCGGGACGAGCGGGCCGAGACCGACGACGAGCTGGGCAGCGCGTCGATGACGCTCCGCATCCCCGCCGACCGCGTCTCGGCCACGCTGGACGCGCTCGACGAGCTCGGCGACGTGCGCGACCGGCACGTCGAGACGGTGGACGTGACCGGCACCGCGCAGGACCTCGACGCCCGCATCGAGGCGCTCCGCACCTCGACCGACCGGCTGCGCGAGCTCATGGCCGACGCCGACCGCACCGCCGACCTCATCGAGATCGAGGCCGAGCTGGCGACGCGTCAGGCCGAGCTGGACTCACGGGTGTCCGAGCGGAACCGGCTCTCGGACGAGGTGGCGATGTCCACCCTGCACGTCGAGATCGTCGCGGAGGGCACGCCGGCGGCGCAGGCCCGGCCCGGCGGCTTCGTCGGTGGCCTGTCCGCGGGGTGGAGCGCCCTGGTGAGCACGTTCAACGTGGTGGTCCTCGTGCTCGGCGCGATCACGCCGTGGCTCCTGCTCGCCGGCCTGGTGCTGCTGGCGGTGGTCGGCGTACGCCGGCAGGTCGCCAGGGCCCGGTCCACCGGCCCGACGCCGCCGCCCGCCGACCCGGAGCCGGCCCCGGCGGACTGACCCCGCCCACACGCCCCGCCTCGCCTGGCCCCGCCCACAACACACCACGGCCCTGACCCGACGAACCGCATTCGTCGAGTCAGGGCCGTGGTCCGTGCCGGGTCAGTCGGTGATCGCGAGCGCGTCGATCTCCACGAGCATCTCCTCGCGCGGGAGCCCCGTGAACACGGTGGTGCGGCTCGGCAGCACGCCGCCGGGGCAGTGCTTGGTCACGAACTCGCCGTAGGCCTCGTTCATCGTTCCGAAGTCCTCGCGCTTGGTGAGGTAGACCCGCAGCATCACGACGTCGTCGAACGTCGCGCCGCCGGCCTCGACGATCGCCCGGACGTTCTCGAGCGTGCGGGTGGTCTGGGCGGCCACGTCGCCCAGATGCACGTACTCGTTCGTCGCCGGGTCCATGGGGCCCTGGCCCGAGACCTGCACGAACGGTCCCTTCCGCACGCCTTGGTGGAAGGTGTGCGCGGGCGCCGGGGCGTCCGGGGTCGAGATGGCGGTCTTCGCGGTCATCTGGTTCTCCTTGCGGGTATCTCGGTGGTGGTTCAGAAGCTCAGGGTGACCTGCTCGGCGACCTCGTCGCCGCGGGTCACCAGGGCGGTGCGGTACTTGTCGAGCGTGGTGCACGGGTGCGAGATGCCGAACCCGACCACGTCGCCGGGTCGGAGGGCGCCGTCGGCCCCGCCGTCCGCCGCCGCGTCGAGCGACAGGTAGGCGTGCTGGTCGTTGAGCGCGGTCACGGTGACGCCGGACAGCTCGCGGGCCTCCCCCAGCCGGCCGTCGGCGTCGGCCGGGCGCACGACGAGCGGCGTCGGCAGGTCGATGTCGAACGAGACGTCGCGGCGGCCCATCCCGCAGATGACCAGCCCGGGCTCGGGTGCGGACAGCACCGAGGCCCAGACCGTGATCGCGGGGCGCAGCGGCTCGGCGCCCAGGCGGGTCCACGGGTCGGTGCGGAGGTAGTGGCCGTGGTCGTGGGTCACGTAGGCGCCGGACCGGAGGACGACGCGGGTCGGGACGGGCGCGCCGTCGGCGGCCGTGAGCGGCTCCCCGAGGCGCTGTGTCACGACGTCGGCGAAAGCGCTGCCGCCAGCGCTCAGCACGACGGGCCCGTCGACGAGGTCCGCGACCTGCGCCCCGGCGTCCCGCAGCCCGTCGCACCAGCGGCCGACGGCGGCCAGCTCCTCGGCGCTGGTCCCGCCGGCCACGGGACCCTCGTAGCCGGCGATGCCGACCAGGCGGAGCCCGGCGTCGTGCACGCGGCGCGCGAGCGCCACGGCGTCGGCCACGGTGCGTACGCCGGTGCGGCCGCCCGGGACGCCGAGCTCGACGAGCACGCCGAGCCGCGCGGCGACCTCGGGGGCGGCGCCGGCAAACCCGGCGGCGAGCAGGTCGACGCCGCGCGCGGAGTCGGCGTAGACCCAGACCTCGTCCGCGGTGCCGTCGCCCAGCGCGCTGCGGAGCCAGGCGATCTCGCGGGGGTCCACGAGCTCGTTGGCGAGGAACGCCCGGCGTCCCGCGCCGGGGAGGCCCCAGCCGAGCGTCGTCCGGAGCTGCGCGGGCGTGGCCACGGTGGCGCCCCATGCCCCGGCGGCGACCTGCCGTTCCCAGATCTGGCGCGACATGTGGGTCTTGACGTGCGGTGCGTGCTCCACGCCCGCGGCGGAGAAGGCGCCCGCGACGGTGGCGATGTTGTGGTCGAGCGCCGGCTCGTCGAGGGTCAGCAGGGGCCAGGAGAACCGGGGGTCGTCGATGCGCAGCACGCCCCCATCTTGCCGTGCGCGCCGAGGTGTCGATGACCTGGTCCGGCCGCCGGTCTGGTCGCCGATCCCCTTCGAGGCCCGGCTTTCTCCGCTTTCAGGCC